>NZ_CP115779.1 GCF_027913035.1 Paracoccus albus | reverse complement strand
AAAAACAGCGCATAGCGCGCTCTACGGCCTGCAGACGGCCCCAGTGCGTCAATTCATCGAGGAGGAAGAGGGCAGGCACCTTGAGGTCGTTCAGCGTCGGGCAATGTCCTGAAGGCCTGAGAAGCCAGGAAGCGGAGCTAACGGCTGTACGCGTTCATCCGGTTGGGCAGCAGCACTAGGGTCAGGACCCGTAAAGTCGCTTGAGGCCCCACGGTATGCATGATTCAAGCTTCCAAACAGAGGGGGCATGATGAGCGGGCATTTCTGGTTGGCCGACGCGCAGATGGAGCGGCTGCGGCCGTTCTTTCCGAAGTCCAGAGGCAAGCCGCGGGTGGATGACCGGCGGGTGCTGAGCGGGATAATCTACATTCAGAAGAACGGGTTGCAGTGGAAGGACGCGCCGGCCGTGTATGGGCCGCCGAAGACGCTCTACAATCGGTTCGTGCGCTGGTCGCGCATGGGCGTGTTCGCCAGGATCTTCGCCGAGCTCGCCCAGCCGGGACCGGATGGCGAAACGATCATGATCGACAGCACCCACCTCAAGGCGCACCGCACGGCGGCAAGCCTCTCAAAAGGGGGACTCGTCCGCGGGCCATCGGACGGACCAAAGGCGGGCTGAACTCCAAGCTGCACATGGTGTGCGACGGGCTGGGTCGTCCCCTGACCTTCTTCCTGTCGCCCGGCCAGATGAGCGATGCGAAGGGCGCGCTGGTCCTGCTGGATGCCCTGCCGCCCGCAAAGATGCTCCTGGGTGACAAGGGCTACGACGCCGACTGGTTCCGCGAAGCCCTCGATGACAAGGGGATTGCCGCCTGCATCCCGGCCCGGCGCGGGCGCAAGAACCCCGCCAACCACGACCGGAAACTCTACAAGCAGCGTCACCGGGTCGAGAACCTCTTCGCCCGTCTCAAGGACTGGCGCCGGATCGCCACCCGCTACGACAGATGCGGCGAAATCTTCCTCTCCGCCATCTGCATCGCAGCGACCGTCATTTTCTGGTTGTGAGTCCTGACCCTAGGATTGCCTATAATAGCCCAGTCTGGCAGAAGCCTGTAGCAGCATGAGGTCATCCGCGGCAGTAGAGCGAAACAGCGCCGCATCGGAATGCACCAAGCTATTCCATTGTCGATGGCACGGTTTCTGCGAGAGGGTGAAGTAAGTAATGGCTAAAAAAATGATCGTACATGCGGGCTGGCACAAGACAGGCTCAACCTCTATTCAGAAGTGGTGTGTCCAGAATTACCACGTTCTTCGCGAGAATGGAATTCTGTATCCGATGGATGAGCATCTGCTCTGGGACGGCCACCATCGACTTGCCCGGGAATTTAGTAACAGGCACACAGGTTGCGATACAAAGATTAACGTCCCTGCAATTATAGAAGACTATAAAAAAGAAGCGGGCAATACGCTTTTTCTGAGCTCTGAGGAGTTCGAGTTCATTCCAGAACGTGGGATCCGATCGCTAGTCGGAATGGCAGGGCAGGTTGAGGTAAAGGTCCTTATCTTTCTTAGAAACATCATTGATTACCTTTTGGCTGATTATCAGCAGAACGTTAGGATGGAAACCACAAAATATCGGCATGATATTTACAGATTCTCCTTCCAATATAATGCATATGCCAAAATGAATTACCTCCCTCTGCTTCAAAAATGGGCCGCTGTTCTTGGTGCAGATGCAGTCGACCTGATTCGGTACGAGAAGGCTTCCGGATCAGTAATTTCACAATTAAAAAAATACCTCCAGTTGTGCGACGTTGACACCAAAGATGACGATAAACGCGCGAATCCTTCTCTTCAAGCTGTAAGCCTTCGGGTCTTGCAGGAGATTAACAGGACCGGCGACGTCCCTGAGCGGGAGGAAATTATCAGGCGCCTGTACGAGCTTGAAGCCTCTGATGATCAAAGTTACTCCGTGTTAGACTCGGAGCTTGCCGAGGCTTTCCTCAAGCGGATAGCAGCCCCCACCCGACGTGCTGCCGAGATTTTCGGGATAGAGGCTGATTATTTGCTCGCCAATCCAGTTGTTCACAAGCTTCACGTTGATGGTTCAAGTTGGAGGGAGCGATTTGAAGCTGTGAGGCAGGAGTTCCGCTTCTAGGTGTTTCACCCACCGTTCGGGTTTCGTAATTTCACACACCATCTTTCGTAAGATCACCCACCCTTTATCGTAAGATCACCCACCGAAAGTCAAAATTATGGCCGTTTTATCATTTTTTTCAGGTGCTTAAGAGTGGCTCTGATTCGCGTAACACAGACTCTAACACCTATATAACACCCAGCATCGCGGCCTAAGCTGGTCCGTTGACCCCCTTCGCCCACAGCGTCTCGCAAAAACGCCCCTCCACGTTTCGGCGAAAGGGCGCTCAGAGGTATCTCCGTTCACGGCCATCGGCGTCCCCGCCTGTACCATGGGGCGATCCTATCACGGCATCTTTGTTCCACAAATATCCCGGTGGTGAATGCCCCTTCGGGGCAGAGGAGGCAGAGCCTTCTGGCCGCCTGCGGCGGCCGAGATGCTGAGAAGAGGTCGGAGCGGCAGATCGAAGGCCGTGTTTTCCCATTCACCGCTGGTAGAAGACGCAGGCATCGACGCCGGTGGTTGTGGTGGTCCAGGAGGCTCCGAGGACGGCGCAGGTGAGGGGTTGCTGGCCATGAAGCGGGGAAGCGTTATCGTCAGCACAAGGGCAAAACGACAGCGCCCAGATGTTTCCCGAAGACATCCGCATCGAACGCGTGGACGCCAAGGCCAATATGTATCGGTTCTATCGGCTGCGCTTGATGCCAGACCTGTTCGGTGGCGTGTCGCTTTTACGGGAATGGGGCAGGATCGGCACCCAAGGGCGGCATCGGATCGAGTTGTTAGAGGATATGGGCAGCGCTGCCGACGCGATGATCGCGCTCTATCGCACCAAGCAGAAGCGGGGCTATCAACTCACCGGGTGAGCCCGGGCAGGACAGTAAGCCAGAGATTGGGGACCTGAAAATTTGCCAGATGTTCCCGCTTAACGTGGTTCTACGTCGAAACCTTCCGATGTGGCCCATCGGGCCCAATTGGAATTGTCTGCCGAACCAAAATGTGCTCATATGTGTACATTCGCACAGGAGCCCGCAATGCCCGCCAGCACTACGATGACCATCCGCCTCAGCTCTGACCTGAAGGACAAGCTTGAGCGTCTGGCGCAGGGCACACAGCGCAGCAGGTCTTTTCTGGCAAGCGAGGCGGTGAAAGCCTATGTGTCCCGGGAGCTTGAGGTCATTGACGGAATCCGGCGCGGGATTGAAGATGTTGCGGCCGGTCGCGTTATCTCGCACGAAGCGGCGACAGGAGAGCTTCAGGCAGTGATCGATGCTGCCCAAGGTGGGAAAGCGTGAAGCGACAGGTCGTATGGTCGCGTATTGCTCTGGACGATCTCAAGGCGCAAATAGCCTATATCGCAGCAGAGAACCCCGCGGCTGCGCAGCGCGTTTCGGACATGATCGGGAAAACGGCCGCGGCCCTTTCGGAAATCCCGACCGGTCGCCCTGGCCGCGTCACCGGCACCTATGAAAAATCGGTATCGCGGCTGCCTTACGTCATTGCCTATGCGATCTCCTCCAGCCCGGTTGGCGAAGTCATAGCGATCATCCGTGTGATTCACACGGCACGGGACTGGCCCGCCGAGCAATGGCCAGAGGTCTGAGCCGTACGATAGCTTGGCAAGCCTCCGGGCTGCCGCTCGGTCGCCCAAAAGGGCCAGGCAAGAGTAAGCTTGACCCATTCCGTCCTGAATAGAGGCTGGCTGAATGTCGCCTCCGTCCGCATATCTCCGGGACATGGCCTTTTACCACAAATGCCATGTCGGCTTTCTGGATATTTTTCTCTGAATCTCTTTTGATGGCGCTTTGATGACCGCGCAGGGGGGAATTCATGGTGGACAAGAAGGGGCCAGGTTTGCCGGGGCGAGGCCCGCGACAGCGCAGCATTGAAGAACGTAAGAATAAGCTGGCGGCTTATGAGGCCACATATATGCGGCATGGCTCGCAGAAGGCGACATTGGAAGCCCTCGGTATCCCGGCCTCGACATTCTATCGATGGGTCAGCGACGAGGGTCGCGGATATGCGGCATCACCACTGGTCGACCACCCACCTGATATTGGGGTGAACACGGCGATCCGGATCCTTGCCTCCACGAAGCCGATGCCACGTTTTGATCGTGAACAGGCGTTTTTTCGGCTGGTTGCCTGGCTTGGCTGGGGAGAGGATTCCCCTGATCAGCAGGCGGCGGTCACAGCGGCGCATATCAGCTACCTGTGCCGGAAACATAAGGCGCCAACTGTTTTTGAAATGCCGGAGGATGTGCGCGAACGATTGAACCGCGCGCTGAAGGTTGAACGGTTCATGTGGATGTTCTCGCCCGAGGCGGATGCCTATTTCTGGGAGAATGGCTTTCCGGCGTTCGGGCGCTATTCGATCCAGGATGTGATCGCGGAAATCACCGGGCACCTCTTGACCTCAGTTCCGAACAAACATGGGCAAGGCTATGTCAGCCTGACTGCGGCGTTGAAGCGGCAGCGAACAACAGCCGTGACGTGTCAATTCCCGTATTCCCTTCGCACCTTGCGGGAACGATGGGCCCAATATGCGCCAACTGCGGTTTTCCAGTACATCTTCTCCCATGAACCGAAGATAACACTGTATTTGCACCCATCGGACCCGGACCTCGTTGAGGTTGTGGACGAGGCGCTGGCTGATCCCGAAGGGTTTCGGGCTGCGCTGAGCCGATGCAAGTCCGCCCAGAGGGCACTGATGGCGCGATTGGACCCGCGGGCGACGGCTGGCTATCGGTTCCCGAGTTTCCCAAGGACACTGGGCTATCAATTGAAAAATACCGGTAACTTTTAGCTAATATCGATGCCTGAAAATCTATCAATATTCTGATATATAACAATAAATAAAATAAATAACCCATGCCTGAAAACCCCTACAATTCAATTGTGGGTTGCCCTTATCCATATCTGAAGCATTGCAACATCGCACCTGTAAAGGAAAGGCATCACAGATGGATAGGAAGAAAGCGAAGGAACCGGCATCGCTACCGAATATCGAGGCGCTGGAACATGCCCGATCAGAGGTTAAAAAATCACATCGCGGCTATCGGGACGCCGTCCGAGATACGCTGCAGGAGGCCGCGGTGCGTGAGCTGGCTATCCGTAATAATATGGATGACTTAAAGGCGTTTTGTGAGCTTGATCATTGGCAGGGGAAAAAATCCCGGCCGTCAGTCGAGCGACCTGAAGAATTGCGGCTATTCATCCTCAAGTTTGTTTTTTCCTGGCGGAAGAACACTGACAAGGATGCCAGCCGCTACAACAAGGCGATAGAGGCGCTCCTTGTTGACAACGTTCCACGAGAGGAAATTGCGGCAGAACTCAAGAAGCGGGGCGGCATTCAAAGGGTGTATGCCGACTACCGTGCGATGCAGCAGGAGGGCGAGAAAGGCGGGCCGATTAAAAAAGCGTCTGCACGCGAGCGCATTGCCGCGGCGAGAGCCACGTACCTCCGTACCGTGCAGGAAATAGATGCAGATGAAATGGATCTTTTCCTTCAAGTCGAACCAGATGATCTTGAGGACCTGCTCAACAGTTCGAAAGGCGACGAGTTCACGCTAAGTGTTCGTAACGCTGGCGCCGATGATACGGGATTTGTTCAATTCGAGCTCTTGGCAAGCGACGAAGCGGATGAACCGGCACCACGGCCGGGCCGAAAGCCGAAGCGGCGTGGACGACCAAACCACAGGGCATCATTGCACTAGTATTGCCGTTGAATGATGAAAATTTGCCCCGGCCCTTGATTGAGGGTCGGAGCCATCGTGGATTTGTGTGTCGGGCGGGGTTTGGTCACTTGGTTCCTTGCGAAGGCTATCCGCAACTCTGTTCGCGATAGTTTCTCGGCCTTGTTCTGACCGACGGTCGTGATGTTTCTGTTAAAGCGAAACATTCCGGCGACAGTGCTTTCATGGGCTTTTTCCGAAAATATATCGGGGTCGGCAAGGCCGAGAAGGGCCACTCCAAAGCCGGGAACCCAACAGCCCGCACTGATGAATAGCCGTGGCTGATTGTCTCTAGCATGATCCGCGTCTGATCCGCCGTTTGGCACCGTCGGTTTTCGCTTGCAGGCGTTCGTATTTCGTCCGCGAAGAATACTCGCCCCGCGCTTCTGGCAACAGCAGGATGTCGTCGGCGCTGAGCTCGTCTCGTCTAATCGATTTCATCAGATAGTCCGTAAGCCGCGGCGCGTCATGGGTGATGCGCTTGATGTGGAGCTCGGCAAGGTATCGGTTCTGGCCGATCAGCTGGTCGCGCCAATCGGTGAGGAAGGTGGTCAAGTTGGTCTTGAGCCTTGTGTGGCGAGGGCAGGCGATGGCGGCATGTATGTGAAGGCCGTTATTGATCTCCGGGTTCACATGCGTCGTCCTGTCGTGTTTCGGAACCTGGTAATCTGGGGCGGCGATCAGAAACGGCAGCTGGTCGTGTCGAACGCTGCGCGGGCGGCGGTAGAGGTGGGTCAGGAGCTTGTGGTAGGTGGCACGAACCTCCTCCATCATCAGTTTCACCTTGGTCCTGTCATTCCCCGGCAGCGAATTGAACATGAAGCTGAGCAGGCAGGCGTCCCAGCCGTGGGTGATACGGTCCTGCAGCATGACTGCGTATCCGTCTACGAGTTGCTTGGTCATCATCGGGTTTGTCCTTCTGTTGCGGTACATGCTGCTTTACGCGTCCGCGACGATATCGTTGCGCGTCTCAGCCATGACGAATTCCGGGATTTAGGAGTCTTCAAGCTTGTGATCTGGCGGGTGTTTGTCTGCCTATCGATCATCATGCTCGGGCTGGTTCATAATATAATTGGTATTTTTACAGTTATTGGTTGTGGGGGCTGATCATGGTTTGGTTGGTAATTTGGGCATAGTGGTTCCATATGGTTGCGCAGCTTGCGCCCCCATCGCCGCATCCGTGGATGTGGCAGGCTGCCGGGCCCATCCCATTGCAACCAACACCTATAAATTGGCATTACGCCCAAGCTGCTTTACGGGACCTGCCAAATGATCCGTTGCGACAATGCGCCATGTTTCTGTTGAACAGAAGTTACGGAACAGTTGGTGAGGATGTGCAGCGTCACGTCGAACCGACATCATCGCGTCATGTCGCATCATATCAGGCCCGATCAGGCGGCCAGCACCTCAATCACCGCGAGCTGAACGTTTAACTTGACAATCTACTTTAGATTGTGTATTGTAATCGTATGTCAATTTATGCGAGCAGATGCGCGGCCGCCCGGCCAAGGTGATTACAGCCGCTGAACAGCGGCGCATATTGCGATATCTCGATCTTTCTCCAACAGCTGCCCGTGACCGCGTGATGTTCCTCTTGACCATCACGGCGGGGTTGCGGTCCTGCGAAGTCTGCGCGCTTCGCTGGTCGATGTTGACCCGGGGTGATGGCTCGATCGGGTCGCATATCGAATTGCCTCCGATTGCGGCCAAGCGTCGATCCGGGCGACGTATTCCTTTGCATCCTGAACTTCGGCGGGCGCTTGTCGGTCTGGCCCCACGTGTGCGCGACCGGCAAGGGCCGGTGATCCGGTCCTGCCGGGGTGGGGCGATGTCACCCAAATCGCTGGTCAACTGGTTTACCGGGCTCTACCGGCAGCTGGGCCTGCAAGGCTGTTCGTCGCATTCCGGGCGGCGCAGTTTTATCACCCGGGCGGCACGCCAGCTGCATCGCGTGGGCGGGTCCTTGCGCGACGTTCAGCTTCTGGCCGGGCATCGCTCGATCCAGACCACGCAAGGCTATATCGACGGCGATGAACAGGCGCAGCGTCGATTGATCAAACTCATCTGACAGGAAAGGGACGAATGATGGACGATCGGGGATCGATGGATGATGGAAAAGAACAAACAGGCAACATTGACAGGTTTGAGGAGGATCAGCCCTATGATGTGCGACTGGTTCGGATGTTGAACGATGCCCTGCGGCGCCGGGAACTGGGCGGCAATGTCTTCGTCACGCGTGGGGTCGGCATGCTGCCAAGGCAAGAACTCGCGGCGATCCTGCAAGCTGTCGCCTGTTTCGACGATTTTAATGAAGATAACGACCCCTATGGTGAGCATGACTGTGCGGTCATGACCGTGGGGCAACACCGCATCATCTGGAAAATCGACTATTACGACCGGGCGCTGAAGGGGTTTTCGCCAGACCCATCGAACCCGCAACTGACCCGCCGCATTCTGACCGTTATGCTGGCTTCGGAATATTGAATGGCGAACAGCAAGGCTGATGCCGCCCGAATGCTGGCTGAGTTGTGCCAGCTGATGATTGGCCCGGGTTATCTGGACGAGGTTGCACATGAGGTATCAGCGTCGGGTTTGGCGAAAGCACTGGCCAAGGCTGATGCCGGGTTTATCTATGATCAGCTGATGTTGTCTCTGAGCATGCAGGGCATCTCCGACGATATCGCCACCCGCTATATCAACCGTCACGGTAATGCCACGCGCAGGGAGATCCGGGCCGCGCTTGCCCGCAGCCGTTGTGCCTGCCCAAAGCTTATCGGGTTTGAGGCCTATACCGGCTGCCGCTACCGCAAGTCGGTAAAGACATGCGCTCGCCCGCAGCACCTGCGGCTGTGCCCGGTGCGAAAGCTCCCTTTGCGCAAGGGCCTTCTGAACGTTCAGGCGCATTCGCTGCACTTCTTCCTGCGCGACATCTGTCAGGACGATGTGGCCGGGTTCATCGATCAAGTGATTGATGGCGCGGTTGCGGAAGCCCGCACAGGCCCTGAGCGGCGCTACGCGGCGGATGCCAGCATCGAAGCTAGGGTTTTGCCGCCCGATGCCGTTGCAGCTGCACGACAGGCCCTGCTGGGCGAATTTGGCCGAATTGAGGGGGTATCAGCCAAGCTGGCCAATATGGTGCTGGCCGATATCCTGCTTGGCGGCAGGCCGAATGACATGCGCTGGAGGATGATCGGGGCAGCAATGTGCACCGTCGATGTGCTGGTCCATAAATTCCTTGATCGCACCGGCATCCTCAAGGCGTTCGGGCTTGAGCATGCTTACGGCCCGCGCTGCTATCGCGAAAATGGCTGTGACGGGGTGATTGCCGAACTGGCACGTGTCGTGCCAGTGCAAAACATCGACCCGGCTTACCCGGACTATTTCCCGCGGCTTCTCGAATTGGCCATCTGGCGCTTCTGTGCCGAAACCCAGCATGGCGTCTGTCGGACCCGCGTCGTCGGCAAGGGCAGGCTCTGCAATCAACGCCACCACTGCCCGGTTGCGCAATTCTGCGCCCTTGGCGGGTCAAAGCGTCGCAGGCGGGGCAAAACATGATCACCCACATTCAGGAGATCCCATGACTCATTGGTACAGCGCTGACCTGCATTTTGGCGATGATGGCATCCGGCGTTATTTCGGGCGACCGTTCAGAAACATCGCCGAGATGAACAATGCCATGATCGACGGCATGGCCACACGGCTGAAGGACGGCGACGATCTCTGGGTGCTGGGCGATGTCGCCGATACAAGCTCAGGGGGCGAAGAGCTTGCCCGGACCCTGATCGAGCGCCTGCCGGGTCGAAAGCACCTCATTCGCGGCAATCACGACGATGCAGCGATAACCAGCCTGCCATGGACCAGCCAACACGATCTGACCGAGATCACGGACGGGTCGGAGCGCTTCGTGCTCTGCCACTACCCGCTGCTATCATGGAATGGCGCGCGGCAGGGGGCATTGCAGCTATTCGGGCATGTCCATGACCGCTGGCCGGGCTCCGACCGTCAGGTCAATGTCGGCGTCGATCTCTGGAACTTCGCCCCCGCAAGCGCCGCCGATATCGTCATCAGGGCCGCAGGGCAGAAACCGCTCAGCATCGCAGACAGCATCGAAGGGGTGGGGTGAGGGAGCAGCCTGCCAGCTGCTCTATGCCCGCCGGATCGTGTTCTGGCTGACCCTGAAAAGCCGCGCCAATTCGGCGATGCCGCGCAGGTCCTGATCGCGCAGACGGCGCACCTCGGCACGTTGTTCAGGGGACAGGGCAGGGGGCCTGCCGCCGACGCGCCCACGCTTGCGCGCAGCCGCCAGCCCCTCTCGGGTGCGTTCAGAAATCCGCTCGCGCTCGAACTGGGCGATCGAGGCGAAGACATGAAACACCAGTCGCCCTGCCGGGGTGGTGGTGTCGATATCCTCTGCCAGAGAACGGAACCCCGCGCCCTTGCCCTGAATGGCATCCACTATGGCCAGCAGATCCTGCAAGGACCGGCTGAGCCGATCATATTTCGTGACGACCACCACATCGCCGGGCCGGAGTTGATCCAGCATCCGGTCCAGGTCCGGCCGCTGCCGTCTGGAACCGCTTATCTTATCCATAAAAATACGTTCTGCACCTGCCGCATTCAGTGCATCGACTTGTGCGTCAAGCACCTGATCATCGGTCGAAACGCGTGCATAGCCAAAAATCACGCCATATCCTTCACTTTTGGCAAATTTCGCTCGCCTGTCACGAGCATTCCTTCAAATGAAACTGCTAGCCGAATCAGCACCTGCACGTTTATGATCGTTAACCTAATCGTTAATAATTGCTATTAATTCTTGCCGTGCCGCCGTGACTTGGTACCGCGTGAGACCCTTCAAAGGGACGATCCGCGCCAAACTTTAGGTTTCATATATTCAACCTGAAGGGTATTTCCTAAATACATCCAAAACCTCGGACAATCAATCGCCTCTACAAGGCAGGAAAAAGACAGCAATCGCACCCCATTTGCCCAACAGTCCGCCCCGGCAATGGGGGCAGGTAATGCCCTGAAAACAATAAGTTCTGACAATGCACCCACACAACGCGAAACAACTACGCCAAGCAAACCGATGTTTTTATGCAACAATTAAGCAAAGTTAACCCCTTAACGTCAGTTAACACGCATTGTCAGGGATGGGATTATGTTCTAGCGTTTGCCGGTGCAGCGCAAATGCGGTGCCTTTGTGGCACTGCACTAATCACTAGTGAGGAATGGAAATGGCATTTAACGTTATAACAGCTAACAGCCACAACGGCGAGCGCCTTGAAGGCGGCCAGTACTCGGCTGACTGGATTGACGGCCTGGGCGGCAACGACACGCTTGTCGGTTACGATGGGGCAGATGTCCTGATCGGTAACATGGGCGATGATAAGATCTATGCCGGCGCAGGCGATACCGATCTGGATATCGTTCTCGGTGGCGACGGCAATGACCACGCCTATGGCGGCGGCGGCGGCGACCTGATGGACGGCGGCGCAGGCAGCGACATGATGGGCGGCGGCACCGGCAACGACCTGATGTTCGGTGAAAGCGGCGTTGGCAGCTTGGATCTCTATTCGGACCAGATCTCGCATTACGGCGAGATCGGCGGCCCGCTGGAGTGGCTGCCCCTGCTCGACCATGTCGGCATTGACGACAACTATCTGAACTCGTTCCCGCAGGCGGCCTCCGGCAATGACACCATGTGGGGTGGTTCCGGTCGCGACATGATGTTCGGCGGCTGGGGTGAAGACGTCATCGGCGGTGGCTACGGCAGCGATCTGGTTGTTGGTAACCGCGACAATGACACCCTCTTCGGTGCAGAGGGCAACGACGTTGTCCTGGGCGGTGACGAAGATGACGTCATGTATGGTGGTGCAGGTAACGACATCCTGGATGGCGACGAAACGCCGTTGTCTGATAATATTCCTTCCCAGGAAGATCTGTATCAGCCCGGCAACGGCGCTCCTGGCCATGTGTGGCCGCACGCGCAGTCCGACTATCTCGACGATATCGAGTGGGTGACGAATGAGGACAACCACAACGGTAACGACCTGATCTTTGGTGGTGACGGTGACGACTGGATCCACGGTCGTGAAGGTGCTGACACCCTGTGGGGCGGTACCGGCGACGACCTCATCTACACCGGTTCGGATGAGGATAACGACACCGACGTCATCGGCTTCATCAAAGACCACGGCAACGACACCGTCCGTCAGTTCGACGCCGGCGAATGGCCCGAAGGTGGCAACGCCGATTGGGAGAACGGTGAGGACATCATCGACCTGAGCGCCGCCAACTACGACGGCGAGTTCGAGGATGCTGTCGATGATGGCGCGATCGTCTTTGATCCCACCGGTGACGGCGGGAATGGAACCGTGACCATCTACACCAGCCTGCTGGGCCTGGCTAACAACTCTAAAGATCCGACGGCTAACACGATCCTTATCACCTTCGAAGATGTGTCTGACTATGAGGCCTTCGGTGCCAACAACATCCTGCTGAACGGCGAAGACTGGGTCGACATGACCGCCAGCTTCCAGAACCTGGAAGCTGGTTTCGGCGGCGGCGCCTCCTAGTAATTGCCACAGCCGGGGCAGATTTTTCTGCCCCGGACACAGAAATCGGCAAGGGCGGGGTAACCCCCGCCCTTTTCGTTACAGCCTATATCGGCCCCATGAGATGACCGGAACAGGCCTTCCATCCAGCATCAGCCGGAGCCCACAGCCGAATTGAAGCGATACCGACCACAAGACCTGCGGCAGCAAAGCCCTGATGACCTTTTCTTTACTGTTTGGTCAGTGTCTCCGTGTGATATTATCGCCAATGCGGCACTCACAGCAGGTCCCAATAGATCATGAAAGTAATCGGGAAAAAGCCTGTCTCCTCTGCAAAGAGTGAGCTTGCAAGGTTCTTTGCCGCACGGTCCGGTTCGATTTTCGTTGTCCTGCTGCTGTCAGTCTTTGCCAATCTTCTGGCCCTGACCGGCCCGCTTTACATGATGCAGGTCTATGACCGGGTTCTGGGCTCTCGTTCAATTGAAACGCTGATCGCGCTGACGATGATCATGCTGTTTCTCTATTTCATGATGGGCGTGTTCGATGTCTGCCGGTCTTATATCGCATCCCGGCTGGCCGCCCAGTTTCAGGCCCGCTTCGACCGCCGTGTGTTCCGCGCAACCCTGTCCAAGACCAAAATTGTCGGCCCGGATTCCTATTACGATTCAGCCCGCGCGCCTTCCGACATCGAGAATGTGCAGCGGCTGATTTCCTCTCCGGTCTTTCTGGCTATTTTCGACATCCCCTGGACACCGATCTTCATCTTTGGGATTTTCCTTCTGCACCCATGGCTTGGCTATCTCAGTGCCGGGGGCGGTCTGGTTCTGGTGGTGGTGACACTGCTGAACCAGATGCTGTCACGCAGCGCACTGATCGAAAGCATGCAGGCGCAGCGCAAAGCCCAGATGAAAATGGACAATGTGATGGAGGATGCGGATACCGTCCGCGGCCTGGGGATGAGTGCGAACATCTTTTCCCGCTGGCTGTCCGACCGCGCCACCTCGCTGACCGAACAGATCAGAAGCGCGAATATCACGCAGCTCTTCACGACCATTTCCAAGGTGCTGCGCATGATTCTGCAATCGTCGATCCTCGGGCTGGGGGCCTATCTGGTGCTGCAGCAGGAAATGACCGCCGGGGTGATGATTGCCGCGTCGATCATCGCCACGCGCGCACTGGCACCGGTGGATGTCATCATTGGCAGCTGGTCCTCGGTTCAGCGCGGTATGGTGAGTTGGCGCAATATCTCTGATCTTCTGGCGCAGATGCCGGAACCCGCACCGCGGACCGAACTGCCCCGCCCGAAAGGAACGGTCGAGGTTTCCAGCCTTATGATCCGCCCCCCCGGGTCGCAGCTTACTTCCCTGCAGGGGATCAAATTCCAATTGCCGGCCGGCAAGACCATGGGCATAATCGGTCCTTCAGGGGCAGGCAAGTCCACACTTATCCGCGCATTGGCCGGTATCTGGCCGGCCAGCAGCGGCCAGATCCGGATCGATGGCGCGACGATCGACCAGTATGACCCGGATGTTTACGGCACATTGATCGGCTATCTGCCACAGCAGGTCAAGCTGTTTGACGGCACAATCGGCGAAAACATCGCCCGCATGGGCGAGGATGCCGATGATGCCGAAATCATCGCCGCCGCCAAGGCAGCCGCGGCCCATGACATGATCGTCAAGCTGCCCAGGGGATATGACACGAAGCTTGGGGCCAGCGAAGCCAAGCTTTCAGGCGGACAGGTCCAGCGTGTTGGCATGGCACGGGCGCTTTACAGATCGCCGGTCGTGCTTCTGCTGGACGAACCGAACAGCAACCTGGACAAGGTTGGCACCACGGCGCTGAATCAGGCCATACGCGGCGTGAAAGAGCGCGGCGGAAGCGTGATTATCGTCGCACACCGGCCAAGCGCCATACGCGAGGCGGACTTCCTGCTTTATATTGAAAACGGTCGGCAGGTCGCCTTCGGCAAAAGTGAGGACGTTCTGCGCCGCTTTGTCTCAAACCACGAAAGCATTGCCCGCGACATCAGAAGCGTTCCCCCGAAGACTGCAGATTCAAGAAGCTGAGCCATGTCACGATTGTCAGATTATGAAGATAACCCCCGCTGGAAGCTTCGGGGCGTTGTGATGTTCGCAGTGCTGGCGATGGTTATGTTCGCCGGTGGTTTTGGTGCATGGGCGGCGCTGTCCAGCCTGTCCGGCGCAGTCATCGCCTCGGGTCAGGTCGAGGTTGATCGCAACCGTCAGGTCGTCCAGCACCCTGATGGCGGCGTTGTCGAGACCATCAACGCACGTGAGGGCGATGTCGTTTCTCAGGGCGATGTGTTGATCCAGCTTGATACAAGTGGATACCGGCGCGAGCTGGCAACCGTTGAAACCCAGCTTTTCGAGATGCAGGCTAAACGTGGACGGCTGGAGGCTGAGCGCGATGAGGCTGACAGTATCACCTTTGATCCCGATCTGCACGAGATCGCAACAGAGCGTGACAATATCGCCTCGGTGCTGGATGGCCAGACCAAGCTGTTCGCGGCAAGACGGGATACCGAGGCACAGCAGAACGAGCAGTTGAGCAAGCGTATCGAACAAGCGGAGCGTACGATCGAGGGCATCGAGGCCCAGAAAGAGGCGCTGCGCACCCAGTTGGATCTGGTGGAAAACGAACTTGCCAGTCAGCAGCAGCTGCTGGAGAAAAACCTCGTCCGCTCCTCAACGATGAGCCAGTTGCAGCGGCAACAGGCCTCGCTATTGGGTCAATTGGGTGAACTGGAGGCCGAACAGGGCCGCGTCGAAGGGCAGATCACCGAAATCGACGTTCAGCTTCTGAGCCTTCAGAGCAGCCGCCGCGAACAGGCCATCACCGAGCTCCGGGTCGATTATCCCACGGAAATCGGCCTGATCGAACGGCGCGCCGATCTGCTGGAGAAGATCGAACAGTCCAGCATTACCGCCCCCGTCTCGGGCATGGTCTATAACAGCGCTGTCTTTGCCGAACGGGCGGTCATCGTTCCCGCCGATCCGATCATGTACATCATACCGCAGGATCGACCGTTGCGCATTTCAGCGCGACTGTCCTCAATCAGCATCGACCAGATATTCCTCGATCAGGATGTGATCCTGCGTTTTCCCGCCTTCAACTCCAGAACCACGCCCGAACTGAATGGTCATATTACCCGCATTTCGGCTGACAGCTTCACCGACGACCGGACCGGATCCACATATTACATGGTCGAAGCCGAGATCGACGGCGAGCAGGCTGCGCAAGGAACCGGATCGATTACGCTTGTTCCGGGCATGCCGGTTGAGGTGTTCATCCAGACCGTCGAACGCAGCCCGATCAGCTATCTGGTCAAGCCGCTTACGGACTTCTTCTCACGCTCGCTGCGGGACTGAGCGGGGATGAGCAGCGCCGCTTCATATGCGGGCGATATGTGTGCGTATCCCAATTAACGATCTGATATTGTTTCAGCTTCGCCCTATTGGCTTGATGGTACAAAAACCCTATCAATGCGTTAATACTTCTTACCCGGCCATCGTGACGAGCGAGGTTGGTATGGTAAGAAATAATTAAATAGAAACAAAGGTCTTAACGGAAAATTACCAAAGCCAGGCAATATGTCTGCGCGACGGCAGGAACAGATATGCGACATGACAATATTGCGCTGCCAGAAGGTCGGAACATGACCGACAGGTCCGACGATCAGGTGCGAATTGTCATGACACTGCTCGTCCGCAATGAAGCGGATATCATTGAGGATAATATCCGCTTCCATCACCAGATGGGCGTCGACAACTTCATCGTGATGGATAACCTTTCCACCGATGCCACCCCGGACATTCTGCGGAAATTATCTGAAGAATTTCAAATCCGCATCATCCAGCAGAGTGATGACGATTATAATCAGGCAGTATGGGTCACCGATATGGCCCGGCAGGCCTCGCAGATTTACAAGAATAGCTGGGTAATCAACAATGATGCTGATGAATTCTGGCTGCCCGCCTGCGGATCGTTGAAACAGTTTCTGTCCTCGCTGCCGGAACATGTCACCCGCATAAACGCGGTGCGCTATAATGCCGTGCTGGAAAGCGATGACGGGCCGGTACTATCCGCAAGCGCCCATCCAAGAACCTCAACCGTGTTCGAGAGGGTCAGCACCAATTCTCTGGGCACCCCTTTGCCCAAAAAATGCATGCACCGGGCCAGCCCCGATATAGAAATCGCGCAGGGCAATCATTCTGTCACAGGAATTGGCGGCGAAACATTTGATGCCAATGAGGATCTGATGATCCTGCATTACCCCTATCGGACGCTGGATATTTACCGCTCGAAGATCGCTCTGGGCGGGGCAGCCTATGATCGCAACAAGGCCCTGTCAGAGGAGGTCGGCGCCACCTGGCGGGAACAGTACAAGACCATCGACTCAGGCGGGCTGGAGGCGTTCTGGGCAGATCAGGTGCGCAGCCCCACGGATATTGTGATCGAGCGGTCGAATGCCGAGCTGTTTACCTGCATCACCGTCAAAAACCTTTTGGTCGGAGAACAGCGCCCCTCTGTTCGCACAGTTCACCCGCTGGATGATCTGCTGCAGAAGACCGAGGCTTTGTTTAAGACATACGCCGCCGAAATTTCTCATGTCATATCCCGCGTTCCCCGGCATATCCGGCCCACCAGACCTTTGTATCACAATATCCGCTTTTGCCTGAGCGGTCCGCAACAGCAGATCAAATACCTGAAACGGCTACGGGAAAGGGATATCACGCCGCAAGAACTGCTGAACGACTTCAGTTCACTCCGTGACACTTTCTCACTGTTTCCCAGAAATGATGCTTTCAGGGATTTTCTGGCAGCATTGCTGAGGTCTGAATTCCACGATGCCTGTGCAACGCTGGAGCGGGACTGCCGGGACAGAATTGTCGTTCTGCATGTCACCTGCGCACCCCGTATGGGAAAGGCCATGAAATCGGTGCAATCCTTTGGCCAGGACGACCGGTTCTTTCATGTCGTGGCTGTCGGACAGTCCGGCCTGCAGACAGAGCAACACACCCCTCTGCACCTGTCCTATGAAGATGGAGTGCTGACTATCCCGGTCCCGGATTCATACGAGGCTCTGCATCGCAAGGTTTTCTATGCTTTCACGCTGATCGATCTGATCACGTCACCCCGGATGATCCTGAAGCTCGACGATAACCTTCTCCTGAACAACCGCGATGATCTGCTGAGGGTTTTGGACAGGATCGAGACTGAGGATATTGCCTATGCCGGACGGCAGGTTGGGGACCGTTTCCATGAAAAGCAATGGCACGGGTGGCATATCGGCAAATGCGCGAACGGAGATATAGAGCGGCGCGGATATCAGTTTCCACTGCCCACCAAATATGCCGCCGGGGGATATGGCTACGTCCTGAACCGCAGGGGAATGTCCGCCTGCACTTACATGTATCTGGCAATGAAGAGTTTTTTTGACATGAACAGCATAGGCCTTGAAGATGCCTTTGTCGGGCACGCCGCCGATGCGGCCGGACTAAGCCTGCATGACGTATCATCAGACGAGGTCATTCTGGCCTTTCCCGGACTGGTCAGTATCTGATGCAGCACGAGAACAATCCGCAAGTCACGACAAAGCATGTTTTCATCGTGACCTATGGTCGCTCGGGGTCGACCTTGTTGCAGAAACTTCTCAACAGTTCCGAAGGGGTTTGCATCCGGGGCGAGAACAACGATGTTTTGCTGGGGCTGGTAAAATCCTGGTCCGCCTTCGCGCGTGAAAAGGAAGTCTACCACCTGCGCAGAAGTAAAAAGGTCGTCAGGGATGATCATCCCTGGTACGGGATCAACCTTTCCAATGGTGAAACCTTCGGGCGCCATCTGGCCGAAATCTTCACACGCGACGTGCTTTTCCCCCCTGAAAACACGTTAATATCCGGCTTCAAGGAAATCCGCTGGCATCGCGAACCGGAATGGTTCGAAGCCAGAATGGACTTTCTGAAGACATTTTTTGTGGACGCGAAGTTCATCATCAACACCCGTAATCATGAAGATGTCGCAAGGTCTTCATGGTGGAAAACCATGCCCCGGGATGAGGTTCTGGCCCAACTGGGCGCGGCCGAAGATCTGTATCTGAACTGGCAATCCAGACATCCAGAAATCAGCTGCCATCTTCACTTCGACGATTATGTGGCCGATCCTTCCCGCCTCAAACCGGCTTTTGATCTGATCGGTCTGCCCTTCAGCCGTGAACGGATGGAATCCGTCCTTCAGACACGCCTTCAACATTAAGGTGTTCTGACTTCAGCCCGCGCCGGATCGGGCAGCCTCGCGCCGGTGCTCGGCATTGATGGCTCTGACCCGATCATAGGCTGCATCCAGTTCTCGCTGGCGTTTGCTTCGAACTTTTGGATCTGTCGGTGTGCGATACATCGACGTCACTTTCGGCACCATTTCAAACGGTCCGTGATTTGCATAACGAGACCACAGGTTCCAGTCTTCGAGATGGTCGATGCTGATATCGAAGCCACCCTCAGCCTCATAGAGACTACGACGAAAGATAATCGCCTGAATCGGGATGAAATTCATGTCATTCATGCGATTATGGTCATATGGCTGACGGTGTCCCGGCAGCAGAATATGAGAAAACTCGTGATAACTCCCATCATCACCGAAGCGGGTCTGAACGTCCCACGCCAACGCATAGGCCGCGACCGTGCCGGGGGCATGCATCAGGGTGGTTTGCAGTTGTTCGACGTGATCGCAGAACAGCAAATCGTCATTATCGAGAAACATCAGTAATTCCCCGGAAGCCTGAGACAGACCGAAATTGCCTGCCTCGGAGCGGCCAGAGCCGTCAGATTTCATATAGCGGATATTGCGCCCATAGGCCTCGGCGACCTCGGCTATCAGATCACCGGCGAAGTCTGTGCGGTCCTCGACGATGAGATGTTCGATATTGGGATAGGTCTGATTTATGACCGCGGCCAGAGCCTCGCGCAGGATACGGATCTTGGGGCCGAATGTGCGTGTGACGATGCTGACCAACGGTCGGTCAGAGTCCAGCCGACTCGAATCCAGCGGTACGGCTTCACCATTACGCGTGAAGATATAATCGAAGCCCGCAAACGGAAAATCGACCGCCTGAGCCGGTTTGAACACGGTGCGGAAATGCTGTTTCTGATCGAGAACCCGGCGCTGCGCCTCAACCATGCCCATACGGCGGATGGGGTCGCGCTCAGAGTTGAGGGCCTCGGCCAGAAGTCGCTCGCCCTCGGCCCCCGCCTCATCGCCGCCATAGCGATATCGCAACAAGATGTTTGCCGCGAGCGATCCCGACAACTGCTTCGGACGGGCGGTGGTATCGTCCAGATCGACGAAATGGGTGACGCTGACCTGCGGCAGATAACGCAGCCGCCATCCGGCGCCACGGAAGCGGTACGATAGCTCGACATCCTCGCCATACATGAAGATGCGTTCGTCATAACCACCGACGCCAAGATAGGCCTCGCGCCGGAACAGCACGCAGGCATGACTGTTCCAGACCGCCTCAAGCGTGACCGGATCGTAATATTTCGGATGCTCATAGGGGCATTGCCGCACCTCCCAGGCAGCAACATCGGCACGATCTGCATGGGCCGCCCGTTGCGCCCGGACCAGCGTGTCTTCATGGAACTTCAGGTCGACATTGGTCACCAGAACAAGATCGTCCTCAAGCTGGCGGATGGCAAAATCATGCCCCGCGCCAAAGCCGAGATTAGGCCGCGGATAAAGCGTGAAAGAGCCGTAATGATGCCCATGTCGGGTGGCGTGTTCCTCGATCAGCGCGACGGTTTCGTCCTGCGATCCATGATCCACAATCGCAACATTGAGACGCGACAGAGGAAAATTCTGTTCTGATAGCGAGGTCAGAAACCCGGGTAGCCATCGTGCCGAATTATACGTCACGATTGAAAGGCCCAGCGTGGGGCCGTCAGCCTCTGCCGGGCGCTTGTCCCAAAGCGCGCGGGTCAGCGCCACATGCCAGTCCGACAACAGCACATCGCCCCGCCCGACCGCCATGTGATTGACGATGTCATCGCCGCCCTCCGGCCGCACAGGATCCGGTATCACCCGATAACGATCTCCCTGCAGCTTTTTAAAACGGGAAATGAAACTGCGAACTCCACGCTTCCGGATGATGCGCGTGCTCGCCGCCAGTGTCGCGCGCATTCCACCCATTTCAGCGACAGCACCCTGAAGGCCACGGGTCGTGTTACGCAAACGGCGGGCAACAGAAGCACCGCTACGCAAAGGGGCCGTCAGCCGCCATGACCGCGACGACCGGAACCTCTGATCCTGCTCCGACAGCATTGTCATGAGCTGCGTTTCCTGCGCCTGTAGCATTATTGAAAAATGCCGCTTCAGCGCCTCTCGCTCTGTCTCAAGTTCCGTGATCCGGCCTTGAGCCTTGTCGAACTTCTCCTGCGTTTCGGCCAGAACCATGGTGGTATCAGTCACGGATTTCCGAGCCTGTTCTTCCGCGTGATTTGCAGCTGCCCGCTCTTCAAGAGCACGGCGGAGCATCGGCTGGGCGGCCTCGAACTGGTGGCGTATTTCATCCAACTGCTTCTGCGCCGACACAGAGCCTGGGTCGCGTTCAAGCTGCCGCAAGGCATCATAGGCCTTGCGCACCCATCCCATCGTCAGCGCATCAGCCGCGAGCTTCGCATCATTGATCTGATGGTGGCGCTCACTGGGGGTCAGGAACTCATCAACCGCAGCAGTGATCGTTTCGGGACGATGCGGCAGGGTGATACCGGCGCAGTTTTCCAGATCGTGCAGCAACTCCTGCCAATCGGTGAACGTCCGGTCATATGAAATCACGACGCGGACGAGGTGTCTCGTGGCATGCTCGGCTTCAAGGGTATGAGACAGCCATAGCAGTGCCGCGTCGATGTCATTGCTGGTCTTTGGCCAGTTTGAGCGCGCCTGAAGCGACCGCATCACCTCAAGCGGATGGCGGAACGTAATCACCGGCAGCACATGATAGCCACCCTCCTGCAACGCAGAAAGGTAGGATGGCACCAATCGGCAGATGCGCGGGTCCTTGATGACAATCAGATCCGCGTCACCAAATTCAGCCTCAACAACACGCCGGATGTCTTCCTCCGCCATGGCGCGTTCGCGCAATGACATTGCCGTCCAGTCCGGAGCCTGCCAATCTGACCAGGCCAATCCTGCGGCTTCCAGCACACGGTCATTGGTCAGCACGATATCACGCGATTCCCAGTGCCCGGTCCGATTGCCTTCAACGGCATCGATCATCTCATGTGGAAGCGCCGCACCAGCCAGTGAGAGCACGCGGGTCAGCGCACTGGTGCCGGATCGATGCATCCCCAATACCAGCATTGCCACACGATCACGGGGACGGCTCAATATAGCGGCAGAATCCGTGCCATGCTGCTCTGGCTGGTCGTCCTTACTACGTGCTACATCGTCCATCTGGCCTCGCCCTCCTGCCCGTGGCCGCAGTAGGTCAGGCGCAACCAATTACTCTGCACAAGCCTAACCACACCCGGATATAAGACCGGCTCCTCCTTACTTTCCATAAGCATTGTTAACAATGCTTAACGCGCCTTAAATCCGCCGACACTTCTGTGATGCCTTGGAGGGTTCGTTGATGAGACGGGTAATTCTCTAATGCGCAGGTGCTGGTTCAATATGATCTCCCGGAGGCCAAAAGGAGATTGAGGTCATGAAGGCTGGTTGAGACCTATGGAAGCTTCATGGCAGGTGCTCTGAACTGGTTCTTTGCGCAAATTCTGCCCCTGATCATTCTCAGCAAATTCCAACCGTGAGACAGGCGCTAATGCTGGTTCTGAAGCTCATGGTAGAAGAGAGTTTCGCTTCTCTGGAATGCATGTCAGGGCGCCTGCAAGCAAAGTTATCCACAGGGTTTGAAGCGGCTCTGGGTGTTAAATATGTGTTAAATATGTGTTACGGCTCTTTTGGGGCAGTTATTTTTTTGTAAATTCAATTACTTACATCCGCACCCGGTAACTAAAAACACGAATCTCGGTAACTGAAATCCTGCTTTTGGTAACTAAAAACACGAATCTTGACAGTGGTAACTGAAAACACGAATGTACCTCCATGGTAACTGAAAACACGAATGCTTTGCCGGCACTTTTGCCTGATCGCCACCCGCAGCATGATCTGTTCATTTGCGATGTTGCAGACGCTGCTCTGAAAGATGTCATGCAGCATATGGAGCATCCGTTCTATTCGCTGTCGAAGAAGCCCGAGACCAGGGTCAAGCGCTATCGCAACGGCGATAACTGGCTTGAGATCACACCAAGCGTCAAAGGCCTGGCGACTATCTATGACAAGGACATTCTGATCTATTGCATCAGCCAGATCATGGCTAAGGTAAAACGTGGCGAGATGGTTTCGCCGCGCGTGCGCATCAATTCCCATGAACTGCTTATCTTTACCAATCGTGGCACCAGCGGGCGTGAATATCTGGCATTGCTGGATGCATTGGACCGGCTGGAAGGCACGCGGATCCGAACCAATATCACCACGGGCGATGAGGAACAGATCGATGGCTTCGGCCTGATCGACGCATCCTCAATCCGTCGCAAGCAGGGCCTGGACGGGCGGCTGCTCTGGTGTGAGGTGAAGCTGTCCGACTGGGTTTTCAACGCCATTCGCAATGAAGAGGTTCTGACCCTTCACCGCGACTATTTCCGCCTTCGAAAACCCCTTGAGCGCCGCGTTTACGAACTGGCACGCAAACATTGTGGCCAGCAGAAGATATGGCGCATCTCGCTGGCGAAGCTGCTGCTGAAAACCGGCTCTCAAAGCCCGGAGAAACGTTTCCGGCAAATGATCCGTCTGCTGGCTGCGAACGACCACCTTCCCGATTATCAGGTCGATTATGATGAAGAGACCGACGTGGTCATCTTCACCAATCGCGGCACCATGGCCCCTGCCTTGCCGGGCGGCAGCCATGTGCCGCCGCTCAAGGCAGAGACCTATGCCCTCGCCCGGGACGTCGCGCCCGGCTGGGATGTCTATCATCTCGAACGCGAATGGCGCGACTGGATCGTTGAAGCGCCCCGGGATGCCGATTCCGCCTTTGTCGGCTTTTGCCGGAAATGGTTCGAAAAGCGTGGGCAGCCCTGATGACGCCAAAATCCTTCATCAACCATTCCGGTTTTGGAGCGGGGTTTTGGAAGGCCCTATCAGCGCAGGCCGGGAATGTAACAAAAACGACCGTTTTTTGAGGGAATGGAGCCGCATTTACCCTACAAACGGTGCGCGTTTCACGGCACTTTGAATAGCCCGTAGATTTCAGGCACTGGGTCGCGTAAATGATCCCGGAAAGAGGTGCAGGTTTGCGGCAGGGGCGATGCTGGCTACAGAAATATCCCAAGAGCAAGCGACCCGACCTGAGATGAGTACAGCCTCGCAGGCAACCATCGCTGCGCTTGTCGTGACCCACAACAGGCTGGAGAAGTTGTGCGTGACGGTCTCGCGCCTTCTGGCCGAAAGTCTCGATTACGTTCTGGTCTTTGACAATCATTCCAGCGACGGAACCGCAGCGTGGCTGGAGACGCAATCAAATCCGCGCCTCATCGTGATCCGCAGCCCTGAAAACCTCGGGGGAGCGGGGGGCTTCTCTCGGGGGATGTGCCACCTGGTCGAGCGGTTTGACCCGGACTGGATCGTGATCATGGATGATGACGGTCGTCCCTGTCCGGGCTGCATTGAGGCCTTCCGAAAGCTGCCCGGGGATGAGTGGGATGCCATCGCGGCAGCAGCCCTTACGCCGTCAGGGACAGTCTGTGAGATGAACCGCCCCTATCGCAACCCGTTCTGGCATCTTCCAGAATTCTTGCGAACCTTTCTGGGCGGCGGGCGGCGGGGGTTTCACCTGCCGGATTTGGCATATGACCCGCAGGCGGCGCCGGTGGCGGTCGACATGGCCTCGTTCGTCGGGCTGTTTCTGTCGCGCAAGGCCATCGCCATTGCCGGTTACCCGGATGAGCGGCTGTTCATCTATGGCGACGATCAGATCTATACGCTGACTCTGCGGCGTCGTGGCGGCAGTATCGGGTTTCTGCCACAGATCAGGTTCGAGCATGACACCACCTCGATTCAGGCAAACGGGCAGCTGGTGCTGAATCCGCTCTGGAAGGTCTATTACAATTACCGCAATGCGATCTTTGCCTATCGGGTCGCGGCGGGCCGGTGGTTCTGGCCGCTGTTTCCGGTGCTTGCGCTGAAATGGAACCGGAATGCGCGGCATTATGGCGATGACAGCGCGGAATTTCGCCGGATTTTGGGACAGGCGATCAGGGACGGGCTGTCCCGCAGGCTGGACCGCACGCATGATGAAATCACGGCCCTGACAACGGGTCGCCAGACTGCGGGGGAAATTCCCCGCAAAAGCGCAGGAGTCGGGAAATGAAAATGCTGCTTGTCGGGGCGGGATTGTCGGGCGCGGTCATTGGTCGCGCCCTGGCCGAGGCTGGCCATCACTGCCGCATCATCGACAGCCGCGATCACATCGGCGGGAATTGCTACACCCGGCGCGACGATGAAACCGGGGTCATGATGCATGTCTATGGCCCGCATATCTTTCACACCGACGATGCCGAGGTGTGGGATTACGTCAACCGCTTTGCCGCGTTCATGCCGTTTCAGAACCGGGTGAAAACCACTTCTCAGGGGGCGGTCTATTCACTGCCGGTGAATCTGCTGACCATCAACCAGTTTTTCGGCCAGACCCTGCGCCCCGACGAGGCCCGCGAGTTTATTAATCAGAAGGCCGATACCTCGATCGAGGAGCCGCAGAATTTCGAGGAACAGGCGCTGCGCTTTGTCGGTCGCGATCTTTATGAGGCGTTTTTCAAGGGCTATACCGAAAAACAATGGGGCTGTTCGCCGACGGAATTGCCGGCAAGCATCCTGAAACGGCTGCCGGTGCGGTTCAATTACGACGACAATTACTTCTTTCACCGGTTTCAGGGGATGCCGAGGGACGGCTATACGCCGATGATCGAGGCAATTCTGGATCATCCGCGCATCACGGTAGAGCTTTCGACGCCCTATGATCCGGCGATGGCTGCGGATGCGGACCATGTGTTCTGGTCCGGGCCTCTGGATGGTTATTTCGATTACCGTCTGGGCCGGCTGGGCTATCGCACGCTGGATTTCGAGCAGTTCACTTATGACGGCGACTATCAGGGCTGCGCGGTGATGAATTACGGCGACCGCGAGGTGCCCTGGACCCGGATCACCGAGCACAAGCATTTCAGCCCATGGGAAAATCATGAGGGCAGCGTCTGCTATCGCGAATACTCGCGCGAGGCCGGACCGGACGACATCCCCTATTACCCGGTGCGGCTGGTCGAGGAAAAAACGCTGCTGGCGCAATATGTCGATCTGGCGCAGGCAACCCCAGGTGTGACATTCGTCGGCCGTCTGGGGACCTATCGCTATCTCGACATGGATGTAACCATCCGCGAGGCGCTGGATACGGCGGGGGCGTTTCTGGACAGAACCGGGGAGATGCCGGCATTTGTGAAATTGCCGGTGTGATCGATTGAGATTCTATCCTGTTTCCTTAAGGGATAATAATGAATGGCGCTAAAATATTTCTTGAGAAACAGATCACGCATTACATCTCTCTCCAGAGATACACCATTTTCCATTGAGCTTCCTAACCACCGGCTTCAATATCAGCCGGGTGGAGCCACGCTTATCGTCTCCTTCGACAATGCAGCAAGGCCCGCCAATGAGCCATATGAAGGCCGCCCGACTTGGGGTGAAAGCTATTATCTAGAACAAGGTCACGCGCTTTTGGGCGTCATTGCCCGCAAACCCGACTGGTATCGCTGCACGCATTTGATTGCAGCTCTTGAGGAGATTGCCAATCAGGGCTTCTTTGACGGTTTTGCGCGCGTGGTCCTGACCGGGGGGTCCATGGGCGGGTTCGCGGCGGCTGCTTTTGCCCCGATCGCGCCGGGTTGCATAGTGATAGCCATGAGCCCGCAGAGCACGCTGAAAAGCGATCTGGTGCCTTGGGAAACGCGATTTGAAGCAGGCCGACGTCAAGACTGGTCCTTGCCCTATGGCGACGGCGCGGCCGGCATCCGATCGGCAAGCCAAGCCTATGTAGTATATGATAATCTTGATATTCCGGACAAGCGACATGCGGACCGGCTAACAGAAAGTGAGCAGGTTACACATCTGCGTGTCCCGGCTGGCGGACATGGTGTTCCGCCTACGCTGAACCAGATGGGTGTTCTGAAAAAGCTGACGGGAGAAATGATTGACGGCAGCGTCGATTCATTGGAATTTCCGCGATTGGCACGGTTGCGCCGTAAGACGCTGCAATATCGCCGCGTGCTGGCGAATCATGCCTTGATGCGTAAACGGCCGCATTTCTCTGAGCGGGTCTGCGAGCTGTCGATTCCGCTTTTTCCCAATTCGGACCTGCCCGATATCTTGAAAAAAGCCAGAACCGCTTCGAGAAATATTTCGAAACGGGTTCCGGATACCGTTCTCCACGCAAGGAAACCAAAGATGCCAGCCGTAGAGCCTCATCGCTTTGATCAGAAATTCCCAAATCTGAAGCGCAACATCTTTATCGTAACTTATGGGCGCACAGGTTCTACACTGCTGCAAAATCTGATGATGACGATTCCCGGTTGCGACATTCGCGGAGAAAATCACAATGTAATCGAATCGATCTGGAATGCGGCTATCCGCTGCCGTATGGCCAAAAACACCTGGGGTGCCAAGCAGCAACCCGAAAGCCATCCCTGGTATGGGTCTGACCAGATGAAGCCGGTGATGTTTGCGCGCGGTATGATCGACAGTTTTGTTGATAATGTGCTATGTCCGCCAAAGGATTGTCGCTATTTTGGGTTCAAGGAAATTCGCTATAATGCGTGGGGTGATCGTCTTCCCGAGGTCCTGGACTTCATGCGATTCCATTTCAAGGACGCGTTCTTCGTCTTTAACAAGCGTCATGTCGATGACGTTTCCAAATCAGCTTGGTGGAAGAATTGGAAGCGTGAAGATGTTGTAGCTCTGGTTGAGGGTATGGATCGTCGTTTTGGCGAGTATCACGACGCAAACCCGGAGTTTACCTCGTTGTTCAGCTATGAAGAATTCTCTACTGATCCGCAGGCTATGCGGCCATTGTTCGACAAGCTGGGCGAGCCTTTCAATGAAGCTGCAATCCGCGCTATTTTAGACATAAAGCTGACGCACTGAAAGGAAGGGCCCCGCAGCGGCGGGGCCTTCTCACATATTGACGATATTTGGCCGGAATGACATACCGCCATAACGTCGGCCTTCTTCCCTTTCAGCCGCCGTAAAGTCTCATCAACAGTCGATGCAGTTTTATGTCATTGTGACTGCGGCTTTGGATCATGTCCACCAGCCGATCCGGCAAGTCGCTGTTACCTTTTGCACCGACGTTTTTGCGATGTTCGGAAAAGCTCTGTAAGCCATGGGAGCGGGATAGATGCGTGAGCCCGGCTTCCAGTCGCTCGGTAACGCCGAGAAATGTGTAATATTTGCTGAACTTTTTTAGGGTCAGGATTCATAACCAATAGATGACGAGAGCCGCGAGGGCGATGGCTGAGAGGAAGACCTTGGGGCATCGGTCATAGCGGGTCGCGACGCGCCTCCAGTCCTTGAGCCTGCCGAACATGATCTCGATGCGGTTACGCCGCTTGTATCTCCGCTTATCGTATTTGATCGCCGTCTTGCGTTTCTTCCGGCCTGAGATGCAGGCACGTATCCCCTTGTCCTGCAACGCTTCTCTGAACCAGTCAGCGTCATAGCCACGATCTCCGAGTAGCCATTTGACGTTTGAACGAGGCACTGCGCGCCTCTGGGCTGCGCTGAAAGTCTAGCTAACATAGATGATCCCGCTCAGCACCTTGCAGTCGTCAGATCGGGCGCGTCCCCGGACTTTGGGAAAGAAGGGCTGAATCCGACGCATCTGTTGCGCGCTTAGCCAGAAATATCGCTTGTCTCTTTTTCTCATGACCAGCGTGAATCACTCAACACCCTAGCCTTCAAGAGAAATTTATAGGGATGGAGCCTAAACGCTCTTCTCACCGGCTGTCGCAGCTTCTATACCGTCTTGATCTCAGGGCGGAAGCCAAGGCCTTTGAAAATCGAGGCGTAGATCTCGCGGCGCATCTTGCCGGGGACATTCGCGCCCTTCATCTGCTGATGCACGCCATAAGCATAGCTCAGCACGCTCATCAGCCCGCCCTCGCGGCGGCGCCATGAGGCTTCGTTGCGGGCGCCATAGCGGAACTTCCACAGGCTTTTTTCGTTCACCAGCCCGAAATTCACCCCCCGGTTGTCGGGCGTATCGTGGATCACCCGGCTTTCGGGGACGAATATGCCCGGATAGGAACGCGACAGCCGCCTTGTATATTCGGCATCGTCGAACCAGATGAAATAATCGGCAATCGGCAGGCCGTGGGCCTCGACCGCCCAACGCGGGATCAGGAGCGACACGAATGAGGCGGAATCGACCAGTGCCCAGGCGGCATTGGGGCGCACGAAACGCGGCCAGTCCCAGACCGGGCGCGGTGTGTTCATCTCGCAAAGGCTGCCGTCGATCCATTCGACGCGTGAGGCGGCAAAGCTGGGGCGCCACTGGTTTTCCGCCTCGAACTGCCGGATCGCGTGCAGCAGCTTTTCGATTGCGTCCGGTTCGGGATAGGCGTCGTCATCCGAAACCCAGAAGTAATGGGCGCCATGCTCATAAGCGGCCTTGAGCCCGGCGTGAAAGCCGCCGGCGCCCCCGACATTCTCGGGCAGGCGCAAATAGCGGATCGAGAGATCCTCGCGCGCCCGTGCGATCACCATATCCTGCGTGTCATCGGTCGATGCGTTGTCCACCACCAGAATGACCTCTGGCCGGCGGGTCTGGCGTTGCAGGGCGTCGATGACCTTCGCCAACTTGGCCGAGCGGTTGAAGGTCACGATGACCGCAGCAGTCTTGTCCAGTGGACTCAATGTCTTATCCCTCATTCCGGGCAGCGTCCCGATAGATCGGCATCAGGACCTCCCTGGCCGTCATATCGCCGCTTATCTTGCTCAGGGCCTTTAGCAATTCCTGCTTTTGTCTGGCAAGGAAGGCCGGATCGCGCCAGAGCTGATCAACGATGCTCAGGATCTGGCGAACGGTGGCGCGCGGTGGCAGCGGCACCAGAAGATCCGGGGGGACGATCTCGTATTGCGAGCCCACATCCGTCGATACGGGGATGCAGCCATGCTTGATCGCCTCATAGCAGACCAGCGCCAGCCCCTCGTTATTGGAAGGCAAAAGCATGATGTCTGTCTTCTCAAGCAGGGCAGGCACGTCTGTATCTGCCGGCAGGAATGTGATCTGGTCCTGAAGCTCATAGCGCCGGGCCAGACCTTGCAAGGTGGTCAGAAACGGCCCCTCACCCACGATGCTTGCCTTCAATTCGACATTGTTCTGAACCGCCCAACGGGTCAGGCGCCTGAAGGCCTCCATCACGATCACCGGTCGCTTCTGATAGTAAAGCCTGCCGATAAAGCTGATATGCAGGCTCTTTTGCGTGGCCTGCATATTGAACTCCGGCATGGCCTGCATGTCCTTGTCCCGGTCAAGCATCCGGCCAAGCCGCACCTTGCCCACGACATGAAAGGTGTTGCGATAGTAATCGACCAGCTCGCCACTGATCACATGGTGGAGGTCGATGAAATTCGACCAGACGCCGGAAATCCGCGGATAGCCCCCATCCGCGTATTCGACGATATGGGTGCTGTCGATAACCTTGACCCATGGGGTCATCGACCGCACCTGAGGCAGGGCATCATAAAGCGGTGTGCAATGATGGATATGTATCAGCCGGATGTTTTCGGCCCGGATCAGATCCTCGATATAGCGGGGCCAAAGATGGTGGGGCAGATAACGGTCAAGGCGCAGGAAGGTGATATCAGGGCTGTCCGGCAGTTGCCCCTGCAGCCGCTGCAGCTCGGGGATGCCAGCGACAACGAAAACCCGAAGCCCTGCCTCATGGGCCCAGCGGATCGTGTCAAAAGCCAGCTTTTCGGCGCCGCCCACCTCAAGCCAGTGCATACCGATCAGGACAGCCGGCCTTTTGTCATTCGCAGGAGCGCCTGGCGCAGAAAACAGGCCAGACCCTTTGCCCAAGGGCAAGGCGGTGATCATGTGCCGGCCGTCCGAGCGCTTCTTGCGTAGCATTTCTGCAAGGTAGCGGATCTGTTCGTAGAGCATAGGAAATAGTCTGAAGACAGGTTTCAGCGGCCGTTGTGGCGCCCAGGGCGCAACGGTCTGCCGATATTCATTCGGCAAAGGCAGGCGGGGGATGGTGGTGGTCACCGTAACCGACAGGCCATCTCCTTGGGGGCTCGGCACAGTCATCTGGCCCAGATAGTCAGCACCGAGCTGGCCGGGATGCAAGGCAGCCTTCCCCTCGGTAACGATGGCTTCTCCGAAGATGGGATTTTTTCCCTCACGAAAGACAAAGCGCAGCTCTCGGGATGGGTAGAGGCGCCTGTAAATCGAAATGACCTTTTCTGCCTCTTGATTGATGTAATCTGCCACGTTCTGATCCAAGGAAATACTTGCTTGCAGGTTGTTCATCGCCTCTGGATGCCGGTTTCGCGGGCCGCGCGCAAGCCTGGCATGTCCCCAGCGCACAGCTCAAATTCCATGGGCTTCGCGCAGTGAACATATCCCCGCCGAGCCACAACTCGCCGTCCTATCCCGAAAACCTGCGCCACCACGGCCGCCTTGAGGCGGCCGCCTGGTCGGCCGCAGGAGTTTCAACTGCGGCCGGGCGCGTCTGGTCCGTCAGGATCGCTGCCAGCTTGCGCCGTTCCTCGCCCTCCCGATCCAGCCGAGCGCGCAGATCCGCGATTGTGTCCGCCCGGTCAGCCAGAATTTCGTCCTGCGCCTTGATCCGTTCACGCAATGTCGCAAGTTCTATCTGTAAGCCGTTGTCTTGCATGGGGGACTTCACCCCTTGCGCAGGGCTTGCGTCTTCTCGCATTTTCGGGTTGCGCAAGATTTGCGCTGTCGGGGAGAAGACGCGATACAACTCTGCCGGCTCAATGCGCCACGCGCCGGAATCGTCTTTCTTTGCCGATATTTTTCCTGATTTTATGGCGCGCGTGATGGTGGCAATATTCTTGCCTGTCGCCTCGGCCGCCTGTCCCGCAGTGTATTGCATAGCCCTTGCGTTCCTTTGCATTCACCCTTGCCTGCAACCCTTGCGTATCATACCCGCCCCACCTTGGCGCAGAAGTTTGAAAAGGTTGCCTCGATGTTGCGGGCGTCGAGGGGGATGTCGCGTTGAGCGCAAAAACGGCGGAAGTCTGATGCAATCAGGTCGTTGTCCTTGTTGCACCCCGCCGCCCGCTTGAGTTCGAGCCAATGCGGGCTGTAGGTGATCCCCCCTGCTGCGGGAAAGGCAACGGCCACCATCTCGGCCGTCCCGTTGCGGCGGGCTTCTCGACCGACCCTGGAGCCTGCCATCTCTCGCCTGGCCGCGCTTGGATCGCCCTTCACTCGCCAACCGATTGTGACGCTGACCACGCTGCGCCCACTCTTGTTCGGGGTGGCTGTCAGGGTCAGCCGCGACAAGTGATTGATCTCATCAATCGAGGGCTTGATAGCCCATCGGTTTAGTTCGGCAAAACGCTTGTGTTTGACATCTGCCACCCCAAACAGCGCCCGCAATTCAGGCACTGTGAAGGTCTTGGCGTTCATGCGATCGAGGTTCACCAGACTGGCGATGTGCTGGAACAATAGAACCGCATATTTGCTGGAGAGATGGAACACGGCCTGGCGGTCGAGAATGGCCCAGTGGTTCGATTTCTCGGCCATGTCGCGGAACATGCGCCCGAAGAACCACGACAGCAGCGTGTCGCCGCTGATGGGGTCTTTGCGATCAAGCACAGCATGATCCAGCAGCCCACCGACGATGACCCGTTGCGCATCGTCGGTGGGGTCGCCTTCGCGGATCACAACGGCCCGCAATTCTTCGAACAGTGGCGTGAGGCTGGCGCGGTCATGGTTCTTCATGCCGTGGATCTTGCGAATGTCGGAAAGGCGGATTTCGTGGCGCACATCGTCCGCCATCCTCCCGCCCGCCGTGCCGATCATCAGGTGCATGAGCTTGAGGGCCAGCAGAGAGGGCGCGTTGCGCATGTAGGGGTAGATTCCGGTAGGGGGCAGGATCGTATCACAAGGCCCTGACACCCCCTTCTTTCCTCCATTTTGAACTCTGTGCCGCCTTTGTGGTGGCGATGATCGCGGTGCGTCCGTTTGGGAGCCGTGACGGTGGCAAGAAATAGGGCTGATTACTTCACAAGCTGGCCCCGGTTTGCCGCCGCCACCGGTATTCGCCAGTGAGCAGGATGTGTGCCCAGCCGAGCGGCGAGATATGCGCCAGTAAATTGGGCGCACAATTCAACCCGGCCCGCTGACGCGCGGCGACGGCCTGACCGAGATGCTTGGTGTTCCAGTAGATGATGATGGCAGCGAGCAGGTTGAGGCCGGCCATGCGGTAGTGCTGCCCCTCGGCGGTGCGATCACGGATTTCGCCCTGTCGCCCGATGCGCAGGGCGTTTTTCAGGGCGTGATGGGCCTCGCCCTTGTTCAAGCCGATCTGGGCCCGGCGCTGCATGTCGGCGTCGAGTAGCCACTCGATGATGAAGAGGGTGCGTTCGATGCGGCCGATTTCGCGGAGCGCCACGGCCAGCTCGTGCTGGCGCGGATAGGCGGCGAACTTTTTGAGCAACTGACTGGGCGGCAGGACGCCCGTCGCCATGGTGGCCACGGCACGCAGGACGCCAGGCCAGTTCTGGACGATGACGCCTTCGCGGATCTTGCTGCCGATCAAGCCGCGCAACTCGTTCGGCGCGGTGGCGGGATCGAAGAGATAGAGCCGCGTTGACGGCAGATCCCGGATGCGCGGAATGAACCGGTAGGACAGCAGCGCGGTCACGGCAAAGACCTGATCTGTAAAGCCACCGGTGTCGGCATACTGCTCCGAGATCTTTTGTCCGGCCTCGTTCATCAGCAGCCCGTCCAGAATGTAGGGCGCCTCGCTCACGGTGGCCGGAATGTTCTGGGTGGCAAAGGGGCCGAACTGGTCGGAGACATGGGTATAGGCCTTGAGGCCTGGCTCGGAGCCGTATTTCGCGTTGATGAGGTTCATGGCTTCGCCCTGCCGGGCGGCGGGGAAGAATTGCCCGTCACTGGACGCGGTGACGCCCCCGCCCCAGAATTGGGCCATGGGCAGCCGGGCCTGTGCCTCAATTACCAAGGCGAGGGCCTGGTTGATGGCATCGCTCTCCATATGCCATCGCGACAAGCGGGAGAGTTGGAAGTAGTCATGTGTGCTGGTCGCTTCGGCCATCTTGCTGAGCCCAAGATTCAAACCTTCAGCCAACAGCACGGTCAGCATCCCGATCTGGTCTTTGCAGGGCGCGCCGGTCTGCAGATGTGTGAAGGCTTCCGTGAAGCCAATATCTGCATCGACCTCCTGCAGCAGTTCGGTGATCCGTATGGTCGGCAACCGGTCGTAGAGATCGAGCACCAGCTCGTCCGCCTCTTGCGGCACCGCCGCACTCAGGCGGTCAGTTTTCAAGACGCCATTCTCGATCGACCCGCCCGGGATCGCCCCTGCGCGAGCCGCCTTGGCCAGTCGCGCCAGCCCGTCGGTCATGCGCGCCTTGCGATCGGCAAGCCAGGTTTTCGGGTCGAGCGGCACCGTCAGCCTTGGCGCGCCCTCTACCGCCTCCGCAGGAACCAGGGCCTGCTTCAGATCAGCGTAGCGCCGGGAATGGAGGAGCCAGATGTCACCCGACCGGAACGCCTCCCGCAAATGAAACAGCACCGCAACCTCCCAGAGCCGATGGCCGTCACCGGCGGCAGCGTAAGCAGCCGTCGGTCGCGAGGACGTCGGAGCGGAAGAGGGCAAGGAGCAGTTTGGCGCAACAGTCGTGAGACGGGATCGGGAGAACCAGTGTGCAACAGAGTGCCTTTGAGCACGCGGCTTTGATCTGGACCCGACCTTCGAACACCATACGGGCCCGCGGCATGACCAAGGCCGCATCAGAGGCCGGACACATGTCAGCACCCGGTGACGCGCGGAAAGCAGCTCTGAAATTACCCCTTGCGCAAGGGGCGGTTACACATGTTGCACAAATCAAGTTCTGAGCGGAGTTCCCCCTTCGATCGCGCGCGCGAGCGGCCTGTAACCCCGCCATTGTGCGTTCGCGGATCAACTCGCTTTCAAATTAGGCAAGCGCAGCAAAGATGCCGAATGAAACGTTCCTTTATGCCGATAACCCATGTGATGGGTTAAGCGCCCCCGCAAGACATCAGATAACTGTTACCTGTTATCTGATGTCTGTTACCGCCTTCGTCCGTCGATTTCGGAAGCTTCAGGAATGTTTAACCCACCGGCTCTAAGGCATTCATAGAGAAGTTCTTTCTGAGTGACACCGCGTTTATGGGCCTCCGCCGCAAATGCTTCCTTGATCGGTTTTGGCACATTGGTGAATGAAAACTGGACGCGCGGCGCATCTTTCAGGGCTGACGACTTGGCTTTGCTCACGCTTGGTAGCGGGGCTGCCATCGTCTTCAGCTTATGAACGTTGCCATCCGCCTCCAGATCGTCATCAAGATTTACGCTGACTTTGGCCATGACCCGCTCCTATAGAAACCCAAGAGCCCCCTACCCTGCAAATCTGCAAGCACCGACTGAGCTGACCGCCGCGCCGATCCCTGCGGAACCTGGCCTGTGGAGGTCATTTCCTTGAAGCCCGTTCGATGTGCGCACATGGCATTGAGGCGCGGCACGTTCTGTGCGTCGAGTGCATCAACGATGGCCTGCGTGATGTTTGTCTGCGTATCCACATCCATCATGACCACTAACGCCGGAATTTCTTTCTCCATCGTCTCTGCGACACTCTGGACATGCGAAAACGTCCGCTTGGCCCCTTTGGCATCAGCCTCATTGGCTTTCGATGGGATCAAGATCAGATTTGCGGCTGCGATAGCATGCATCGCCATAGCCGACTTAAAACCCGCAGTATCGACAAAGATCGCATCGTAAGCAGGATCAGCCTTCTTCAGGGCTTTCACGGTAGGAATCAGCTTTTCGTCATCTTCTTCATAGAGCCAATCGAGATCTGTTTGTTCTTTCTTGGCCCATGCTTCCAAGTGGCGCTGAGGGTCAGTATCGATCACCGCGATCCTGGCACCATCTTGAACCATCAGACTCGCGATTGCTGTTAGAAGCGTTGTTTTGCCCGCTCCACCCTTTTCTTGCACTACGCTTATGACCTGAGTCATGGCCTGCCTCATTCTCGTTTCACTACCCTTAACTCATAACTGATAACTGTCAACTCATAATAATTATTAGATGACTAATATGGATTATGGGTTATCAGTTATGTAGCGCGCCCCTTTCGCTCATACCATTTTCGGCAAAAGCCCACGAATGCAGCATCAGGATGGCGCGGCGGATCGTTCATCCACATCCGCCATTCTTGCTCAAGAAAATACACGTCCCAGGTCGGAGCCGCCTTGCGGGCTTGATCGTAAGCATCGGACGACAGACGCACGGTGGCTTCTAAAGCAATCGCTGAGCTGTCGCCATAAACGCCCATAAACTCGGGTTTTGGCGTGACCTCTAGAACATCGTGCAGAAGCTTGAAGCCGTAATCCGGCATGTGTGATTGGTCTTCGTCCGCCTTGCAGATCGCCTTCACCAGGCGCTTGAACTCCTTTGCCGTTGAGGTCGATCCTGTCTTGTGTTGGAGCTTATCGAGTCCGATGCGCCAAACTTCTTGCTTGCCGCAATGCTTCCGGGCCAGCTCATAGAGCCGCCGTTCCAGAGGCTTTCTAAGCTGGAAATAGGCTTTGTGTAAGGTAAGTACATTCTTGTTTTCGATGGCTTTTACAAGCCAATCACCCATTTCAAGCTCGACGCTAAGCAAGCGACCCGTGGAATCTTCCTTGACGATCCGAGCATCGGTGATGAACGAGATCGAGCGCCACTCCCCAACACCGTGATCGTGGATGTTTGTTTCTATCTGAGTAAACTGAAGGCGGGTGAGGGCGCGACGGAGCGTAGCATAGGCTTGGCCCGTAGTGTGGCGGTTCGTCGCCTTGAGAAGGTCATGGGCTGAAATCTGGACCCGGCGACCAATTTCCTGGCCTTCATTTTTCGCAGCCATCAGCTGGCTCAACACGTAGATCAAAATGTCTCTGTCGAAAACATTGGCACGGCCTTCTTCGGCAGCAGGCGTGATCTTCACCTTCACATTGCCCTGTTCGTACTCAAATGCAGCCATGTCCTTTTTGACCGACAGTGAAAAGAGAGGATGCTCCATTGAGGCGCGGTCACTTTTCGGTGTCGCATCGAGGATATCGCACACGAACAAATCCGGCTCTATATGCCGCTGCGGAAGCAGTGCAGTGCGTTTGCGAGGCCTCGCCATTATTCGATACTCTACCCACCATTGTTCGACAGTCTGCCCACCAAGCAGGCGCATTATTCGATACTCTACCCACCATTGTTCGCTAGTCTACCCACCAATTTTCGATACTCTACACACCGGAGCGTAAAAATAGTGCAATATTTATAAATAATATCAGTGCCTTGCCTCTAATCCGATTCTCGTAACACTTTCTATAACACAAGTATAACACCCAGCTTGTCAGTCCGAGCGGACCACCAGCAGCACCTCGTTGGTAAAATACGCAAGCATCGACGCCTGTGGTTGTCGCTGCCCAAGAGGCCCCC
>NZ_CP115778.1 GCF_027913035.1 Paracoccus albus | reverse complement strand
AAGATACCACGCGCCTACCTGAATTCAGGAGTATGATTAGAGGCGGTGAGGTGCAAAACGACCTAATCTTGAACGCGTTCAAGATCGACTTGCGGGTGCTGGGCCCGAACGATGTCGGGCCCAATTCTTCAGATCACGCGGCGTCTTTGGGACCCCAGGGGATGACGGCCTGCAGGGACAGATCGTCCTGGTGCGCGGCCTTGCCGAGGTTGGCGTTGAAGCCGTGATCGCGGATGGTCAGCGTGTAGTAGTCGGCGCCGGTCTCCTTGTTCTGCTTCTTCCAGATGCCACCGCACTCGACCAGCTTGCCGCGCGGGGAGCGGCCGAGCACACGGTGCGTGGGGGCCATCGGGTTCGTGCTTGCGACAGGTTCGACCGTGATGTCGAGATCAAAAGTCAGGGTCGAGATGGAGCCGACGCCCTTAGCGGTTTCGATGTCGGCGCTGGTGAATTTGATGCAGTTCGTGGTCATTGCTCTTCTCCTTGTTTGCGTTGCAATGATGGTCACCTTGCAGCTGGCCAAGGCCCGGACACACCGAAGGCGAAGCGCAGCGGAGAGGGGCAGGCGCCGGTCTTTTTGATCCGCGCGGAATGACCCGCAGGGTCAGGGGAAAAAGATCGGCGACAACCTTTGTGGGCGGGACGACAGCTGCGACCAGCATTTCATGCAACTCAGACATCGGGAGAAGTGCGGTGGCCGCGAAGGAAGGTGGGTGAACAGCCGACAGCCAAGAACGCCGAAGCGATCATTGGACAGTCACACCTGATCTTTCGATACACACCAGGACCCGTCGCAAGGCGACACCGGCCCGTGTTCAGTTCCTCGGTCGAGTCACCAGTGGCCTCAAGCAGACAGTGATCTGACAGGCTGAAGAAGTTGAAATGCCAGAGCGAGGACACGCGCATCTGTTCCCGACGACCTCAATCCCGGTGGCGTTGCGGACTTCGAGGATGTCCCGTATGGCATCGCGAAACTGAGCAAACGACGCATGCGACTCGGGAGATCGGGCAATAGCTCGGGCCCGCTCCAATCCCGATAGGTGTAAGCATAAGTGAAGAGGATAAGCTGTTGGACGGCGCAACACCGAATGTGGTCACCGAGGATGGCCTGCGCGATCTGCTCTCAGATGGTTACCTCATCGAGGTAATCTGCAACGAGACTGCCGAGAAGCGCCACAACAGTTGGTATGGCTCCTGGGTCGTGCACGCGGTGACGAAGGATGGCAAGGATGCGAAGATGCTTGTCACAAGCCGCAGCGTCTTCAAATTGCGCGAGTTCAAGACGATCGTCGGATTGGTCAGTTTCCTGGCCGACATGGGGTGCCTTTCGGCGAACATCCCGCTGATCGCGGGACGACGAGAGCGTCACGAGGCTTCAGGAAATCCCGCGACAGCGAGCGGCTAGAAATACTCATCCACACACTCAGCAGTCTGACAGACCAATTGCCGCAGAACTGCGTACCTCTGCGAGCTCATAGAGCGAACCGCACAGTGAGCTCTGACTGATGTCATGGTAGAACCGGGGCCTAAGCCCCGATCCTCTTGATGCGGATCCCGAGCTTGCGCGCCTTGTCGACGATGTTCTCGGTGATACCCGAACCGGGGGTGGCGATCAGACCCTGGGGCATGGTCTCGAGCATCTTGTCGTTGCGCTTGAAGGGGGCGGCCTTGCCGTGCCTCTTCCAGTCGGGCTTGAAGACCACCTGGGTGACGCCCCGGGTATCTGCCCAGCGAGCCGCGATCATTTCTGCACCTTTGGGCGTGCCACCGTGCAGGAGCACCATGTCGGGATATTTGGCATGGGTGGCATCGAGGACGGACCAGATCAGATCATAGGCCTGATAGTCCCCGCCCGAGAAGGCGATCCGCGTGCCTTCGGGGCAGTGCACCTCGGTCTCCTTGCGGCGCTTCGCCGAGAGATAGGCCCGGCTGTCCACCACGGCGGAGGTCAAGCCGCGATGCGAGACCTTGGATCCGGTGCGGGGCAGCCAGGGTGAACCCGTGGCGGCCGAGAAGTGGTCCACGGCAAGATCGCGCATCTGCTCGAAAGCGTCGCGATGGTCCCAGAGCTTGAGCCCGATCATCTGGAGGCGCTCGAGTTCGACCGAGGCGACCTCGGAGCCGTCCTGGACGGCGAGACTTTCCCGGACCTCGAATTCGTTGTCATCGAGAAGCTTCTGGATATGGGTAAGCCGGCGATGGAAGATCGAGGTGAGGGACCAAAGCACCTCTTCGAGATTTTCTTCCAACTGGCTGCCGGTGAGGAGGCCAATGGTGGTGTCGAAAAGCGTCGCCATCGCGAGCTCGACCTCGTCGGGCTGGGGCAGGGGGCGATGATCGGTCTCGCCGGGCCCAGGCGTTGCGCCGTGAAGTGCGAGGTGGTCGAGGATGGCGGAGGTCACACCGGTGTCCTCTTGGATGTCTGTCTGATGGGGCATTGTCTGGTTCCTCTGTTTGATCTGACCCGATTTGGATGGGGCGATATCAGGACCGGCGGCGACCGGGCCGCATCCGTCAGGATCGGAGCGCAGCGGAGAATGCGCCCAGAGCCGGAAAATTGATCCCGCGAGGAATGGCCCGAAGGGGCAGGGGAATTTTCCGGGTAGCGGCGCATTGCTGCCTGGGCGAGGGGCACTCAGCCCCGACCCGCCGGTCCATCGCTCCCCTTATTCAAACGGCATCAGATCGAACCGGCGGAACCTTTGCCCTGTGGGACATTCCCGAGAAGGCCGGCGCTCACCCGTCCTCGATCTCCGGACCTTGTGCTTTCATGGACCCTAACAGGGACCGGCGCAGCGCATCTCTGCCAAATGCCCGCAGATCGTCGTTGAAATCGCCCATGGTCGGCACGAGGTCACCACAGGTAATTCCACGCGATTCCAGCTGGTTACGCAATCTCATGGATGCGTTTCGTCCAGCTTCGTCATTGTCCCGTGCGATCCAGATACGCTTGATCCCCGGCGGCGGGATGAAGAGACCGAGATGGGTGGCGGTGAGACAGGAGGCGAGATCGAACTCGGGGAGAGCCGTGCCAACCGAGAGGGTGTTCTCGAGCCCTTCGCCCACGATGAGATCGGAGCGAGGTGAGCCGGACCAGAAACGGATGGCATGACCGCGAAGCTGCCCCAAGATCCGCTTCGGGCTCTCGATCCCGGCCAACCCGCCGGTGGACGGGTCGAGATAGACCCTTGCGCATCCGGTGATCTGGCCCCGATTGTCGGTGATCTTTGCGAGCAGGGCAGGGGACCTCTGCGGCGGATCAGGGTCGTCCTCGCCCTGACGCAGGAAGACCCGCGGGTGATAGCGCAGGGCAGGACCGAAGCGCGCGATGTCGCGCCCCTGCAGATAGCTGGCGGCCAGTGTGCCGAGGATCGGCTTGCCAGCGGCAAAGAGCTTCCGCGCCCGCGCAATGCGTTTGCTGGAGGCTGCATCCGGGCGCTCAACGTTTCGGGAGTCACGAGGCACGGCGGGGCAGGGGGCTTGGCCCAGGAAGGACCGGGCCTCCCTCAGCGTTTCCTTGAGCGTGACCGAACCAAGCCGTTCATGCAGCAGGTCGATCAGATCGCCGTATTGCCCCGTCGCATAGTCGGTCCAGGACCCGGCCTTGCGCCCACCTTGCGCCTGGAGCCGGATCGCGAGGCTCTGGCCCTTAGCCCCCGAGGTATCGCCAACCTGCCAATAATTGCCCTGCTTGCGTCCTTCGGGGAAATAGTGGCGGCAGAAACTCTCGGCCCGGTCTGCGAGATCGGCCGAGAGGTCTGCTATGCTGCGCCGCGCACTCATCCGGCTGCATCCGCGGCACTGGCACCGACCGGGTGTTCGGCGAGTACCCGCGCCAACACGTCGATGCCGTCGACCGGAATGAACACCCGTGTCTTCCACTGGATCACCTCGGTGAAACACCCAATGACCTTCAGACCGGGCAGGGCCGCGCCCGATGCGCCAATGAGTTCAAGCCTTGGCTGTCCCATGACCAGCGAACGGCGCAACTGGTAACCCCCAAGCAGGCTGAGGGTCGTCTTACCCTCCATCACCGCAGTGAACACCTCCTGCGGCGTCATTTCGAACTGGCAGTCAAGACCGAGCCTCGCGTAGACGTTCAGGAGTTGCTCCTGGCTGACCAGACGACCGATGGCGCGCTCCCCATCCTCGGTCTGCAGGCGGTAGATGCGCATGTTGTCAGCGGGCAGCCGGTCCCAGATCGGCAGGAGGAGGCCGCAGATCAGCGTGATCTTCGAGGTGGTGAACTCCGGCACGGCGTCGACCTCGGCCTGCCAGAGCTGTTCAAACATCTGGTCGTCGATCTCTTCCCAGTGTGATTTCGAGAACTCGGAAAGGGCGAGGATATCTGTGGCCATTGGCCGCAGCAGTTTCACCCGCAGGATCGGTACGCCGTCCTCGTCCATGAAGGCTGGTGCCTTCACCATCAGGGCCGCGCGTTTGGAGGTCTTGTTCCAGCACAGCGTCGCGCCTTTTGTGTCGGCGCAGATGGCTTTGACGCGGGGCAGGGTGAGCGGGTCGTTGCGATCCGTGCGCTCGACGGTCAGCGCAGTTGCCATTGCGCCCGTCACCTCGTGCTCGAAGATGACCTTGCGGTCGACGATTTCGAACTTTTCCGCGCGCAGGGTCTCTAGCCCGACGTCCAGCGTGCCAGCCTGCCGTGCGTCTTCGATGATGGCCGATAGAAACCCGCCGAAGGCCTCGAAAATCGCATCCTGCATGTCGATCCGCAGAGCCAGGCAGCGGTTCAAGAATTGCTGAATCGGCGGCAGGTTCTCCTTCATCGTGCCATCCCCCTCATCGAGCGTCAGCCCGGTCATCTCCTGGAACTTCGCGTAGGAGCAGGCGTCGATCTTGCCTGCGCGCAGCTTGTAGAAAAACTGCCGCAGCGCCGACCGCGCATAGGGGCTCTCGAGGTTGTCCTCTGCGCGGAACATGTTCTGGCCGCCCGTCTCGCGTTGCCCCTTGGTGATCGCCCCGAGCGTGTCGAGACGTCGGGCGATGGTGGAAAGAAACCGCTTCTCACCCTTCACATTGGTCGCAACGGGTCGAAAGAGCGGCGGCTGCGCCTGGTTGGTGCGATTGGTGCGCCCGAGCCCCTGGATCGCATTGTCGGCCTTCCAGCCGGGCTCCAGCAGATAGTGCACGCGGAGGCGCTGGTTCTTCGCACCAAGATCGGCATGGTAGCTGCGCCCCGTGCCGCCAGCATCGGAGAAGATCAGGATGCGCTTGGCGTCGTCCATGAAGGCCTGGGTTTCGCCGAGGTTGGAGGAGGCGGGGCGGTTCTCGACCTTGAGCCGCCCCTCGCGCGTTTTCACGATGCGCCGCTTGCGTCCGGTGACCTCGGCCACGGCATCGCCCCCGAAATGCCAGAGGATCTGGTCGAGCGCGCCCTGCACCGGGGCGAGGGCACCCAAGTGCTCGACAAGCTCATCGCGACGCCGCTCCGCCTCGCGGCAGATGATCGGGTTGCCGTCGCCATCAAGCGCCGGGCGCGAGCGCAGATCGCCGTTCTCGTCGGTGTAGGGCTCGAAAAGCTGCGTCGGAAAGCTATGCATCAGGTAGTCCATGATGTTCTCCCTCGGCGTAAAATCGACCTGAAGATCGTCCCACTCGTAGGGCGGGATGTCCTCGAGGCGGCGTTCCATCACCGCCTCGCTGGTCGAGACCACCTGGATCACCGCCGAATGGCCTGCGGCCAGGTCCGCCTCGATGGCGCGGATGAGCGAGGGGCATTTCATGGCGGTGATGAGATGGTTGAAGAAGCGCTGCTTGTTGCTCTCGAAGGCGGAACGCGCGGCGGATTTCGCTTGGGCGTTCAAGGTGCCAGTTTCGGAAGAAATTCCCGAGGCCTGAAGGGCGGCCTCGAGGTTGGTGTGAATGATCTGATAGGCATCGGCGTAACTGTCGTAGATCGCGACTTGGGCAGGTGTCAGCCCATGCACCAGCATCTCGTATTCGACCCCGGCATAAGAGAGCGAGCGCGCGAGATAGAGCCCAAGCGCCTTCAGGTCGCGCGAGATCATCTCCATGGCGGCAATACCGCCAGCCTCCATCGCGGCGACGAACTCAGCCCGTGTCACGAAGGGGAAATCGCCAGTGCCCCAAAGGCCAAGTCGGGAGGCATAGGCGAGATTGCCGACGACCGTCGCTCCCGTGGCCGAAACGTAGAGCACCCGCGCATCGGGCACAGCGTTTTGCAGCGCGAGGCCAGCGAGACCCTGCTGCGAAGCCTTCTTGTCGCCGCGGTCGGACTTTTCGCCGGCGGCATTCGCCATAGCGTGGCTTTCGTCGAAAGCGATGACCCCGTTGAACCCCTCGCCAAGCCAGGACGTCACCTGATCGAGGCGGGAGGCTTTGCCCTCACGTTCAGCCGACCGCAGGGTGGCATAGGTGACGAAGAGGATGCCTTCGGGCAGCCTGATGTCGCCGCCCTGACGGAACTTCGAGAGCGGCACGATATCGCTTTCGCGCCCCCCGAGCGCCATCCAGTCGCGCCGGGCATCCTCGATGAGCTTGTCGCTCTTCGAAACCCAGACCGCCCGGCGTCGTCCCTGCAGCCAGTTATCCAAGATAATGCCCGCGACCTGCCGCCCCTTGCCGCAGCCTGTGCCATCGCCGAGGAACCAGCCCTTGCGCAGGCGAAAGGCCCCCTCATCACCCTCGGTCGCCGCCATCAGCTGGCCCTCGATCTCGCCGCGCTTGAACCAGCCCTTGAGATGCGTCTCATGCGCATTGCCTGCGCAGATCACGCTTTCGAGCTGCGGCGCGGAGAGAAGGCCGTCCGCCACAAGGCTCTTCGGCAGGATGGGACGATAGGTCGGCACGGGCGGCGGGACCGAGGCCATGGCGGCGGATTGGACAAGTGCGGTCGGGTGCAACGCTGCGCCGTCGATCCGGATCGCCTGCAGGTCATAGGCCTCGTAAACCGTGTCCTGCAGCGTGCCCTCGGGTTCACTCCAGGCTTTCGGCAGGTAGTCGAGCGGGACCGTCTGGATGTCGTCGAACGGATGCCTCGCACGTTCCTCGGCGAGCGCACGGGTTTCCTTGCGGGCGGCATTGCGCAGGGCATGCAGGTTCGTACGCGTCGGGCTGGACGGAACCGACAACGCCGAACTAGTAGGGCAGGGCGGGGGGCTGCGGCGCTCCGGGCAGTTAGTCAGAACTGACGCGAGGAGATCGGCCGTGGTCGCGCAGATCGGATGATAGGCGGCCTCGATGTCGTCCGGAGCTTTCTCTTGTTCGCCGACCGTGCGCTTGTCGATCACGGTCAGCCGCGTGTCGATCGTGGTGCCATGTCGCGCGAAGACCTTGCCATCGATGGCGGCAGAAAACACCACATCGGCACTCTGGCCAATCCGCTGGAATGTCGACTGGAAGGATTTCGTCGAGGGTCGGAAGCTTTCGCCAGTGATGACGACAAGACGCCCACCCGGTGCAAGGCGCGCCAGGGCGGAAAGCACATGTTGGCTGGTTGCCTGCCGGAACCGGCCCTCGACATGGTTGGCCGCAGAAAACGGCGGGTTCATCACGATGACCGAGGGCATGATCGAGCGATCAAGCCGGTCGTCGATCGAGGCGGCATCGTGATCCGAGACGACGGCACCGGGGAACAGGTTTTCCAGCAAGGCGCGGCGATTTTCCGCAAGCTCATTCAGCGCCAGCGGAGCACCTGCAATTTGTACAAAGATCGCCAGCATGCCGGTGCCCGCAGAGGGCTCCAGCACCAGATCTTCGGCCCGAAACCCTGCCGCCTGCGCAACGATGGCTGCGAGCGGCAAAGGCGTTGAGAATTGTTGCAGACGGACGCTGTCCTCAGAGCGCCGCGTGTGGGACGGCGCTAGACCGGCGAGACGCTCGATCATGTAAAGAAAGGCCTGCGGCGAGGGTGCCTGGCGCTGCATCAGCGCGCCGTAGCGCGAAAGCATCAGGATCTGGGCGGTCTCGGCGGCCTCATAGGCGTCCTTCCAGACCCAGGCGCCACTCGTGTCGCTGACGCCGAAGGCCTCTTCCATGGCGGCGCGAAGGGCGGCGGCGTCGATGGACCTGCCTGCCTCGAACAGGGGGACGAGGGTTCTCGCAACCTGCATAAGGTGTTGGGCGAAACCCGAGGCCTCGCGTCGGGCAGGGGCTTCGGGCTCGGTTGCAAGCTGGACGGAATGGGGGTGAGCGTTCATCGGCAATCTCCGGGGTTGAGGGTTGGCCCCAAGCCCCGCGCGCACTCTCTCACCCGGGAGGGGTCACCCCTCCCGCCCTGCCTCTCGCTCTTTCATGGGATTGCTGATCTCCGCTCAGGTAGCGGAAACTTATCCCCAGAAACTACGGATGGGTCTGTGGGCGCTATCGCGGAAGCCCTTGTCAGCTTGACGTATTACCAACTCGCCGAAGTTTCGGACGGTTTGCCGCCTGCGCATCCGACACGGGTACGTCGTCGACCGAGCGGCGACTGACAAACCGTAGATAACCTTCAGGACGAGCTCTGAAAAAGAAAAAGGCGGCATCCGGGAGGAGGTGGATGCCGCCGATTAACTTTGATTGGTTCAGGGAGGAGGAGAGAACCGATCACATTCGAAACATAGTGCTCATGCTGCGACCGCACAATAGCCGGGCCATGATATTTCTGCATTGCAGCAATGCGAGGCCGATTGGGATTCGCGCAAGGAAAGGAGCGTATACCACATGTGCCGGTTCCTAAGGGTGAGCCTGCGTTTGAGCGGCAGCGGACCGACGTGTCTGACTCGGCGACGGTGTCGGTACCGCCTCCCGCGCCTCTGGCAAACAACCCGTTTCATAGTCGCCGACGAACCCCCAGCAGGCATCGACTTCGTCGCCGTCCCGCTCAATGACATAGCCGTAGACCCGGCCGCCGAGATAGGCATCGTAGCTGACGATTTCTGCGCGCAGGATGTCCTTGGCTTTTTCGCGCAGCGCCTTGGTGACGCGTTTCACGCCGAACTCCTTCCGAACCGCCTCAAGCGGCACATAGACGTAACCGACCTGGCCGGAATCCCACGGGCAGTGGAACCCGATGGTATTCATGGCGAGCCCGGAATGGTCGTAGAGAAACACAGGCAGCAGCACGGACTTGCGCTCGGCGCGGTCGCGCAGCTGGTCCATCGAGAGATCGCTCTGATCCGAAACACCTGCGAGATCGCGCAGGAACGCCTCGGGGCTGTCGAACTCATGGCTGTCACCCAGCCAATAGCGTCGATGCCAGCAGATCAATGTGCCGAGGTTGGACCACGCGCGCGGGCAATCAGCATCGGGGTCGTGGTAGATTTTGATGATGTGGCCTTGGTAGACCTCGTTATAGACGGGGTCGTGCATGTCGATATCCTTTTTTTGAAACGCAATCGACCCGCCGAGCCTTTTGTGGCTCGAGCGGGTCGATCTGGACGTGGTCAGATGGTTGGCGAGTTTGCCGCCCGGCGGATCAGGCGGCGGCGCGGTTCAGGCGATGCTCGACGTGCTCGACCGAAACCTTCAGGAGCCAATCCTCAAAGCCGAGAATGGTCTGATGATTGGCCACCGCCGCGATCCAGACCGCGCGCGGATCGCTGCCGATCTGCGTCGGATCGTTGTCTATCCGGCCATTGGCCATCCATGGCTCCGGCTGAATGCGGGCGAGCCAGTCCGCCAGGGACGGGATACGCCCCTGGCAGTCTTCGCGCACATGCTGCTCGCCAATCCAGCGGATCGGGACGACCCGGCCCGCGCTGTTGATCAGGCTGTGTCCGAAGATCCGTTGGGCATCATAGATTCCGGCCGTATGATGGCGGTAGGCACGGTGGACAAAGAGGGCCAGGTGCTCTTTCGATGAGTCAAACCACTCATGCACGAACTGATAGTCATCTGGAACGCCGCCGAACTTTCGGGCCGAGCTTTCAGCGTGATGGAGGGGATGTGCCATGTCAGAGCCCCTCGTGTTCGGTGGTCTCAGACGCGATAAAGCGGTTCGAGTGGCTGACATCGATCTTGTCCGCCTCGAGTGACCAGGACAGTTCGCCATAGCCACCTTCGTTGTTCTCGAAACCGGGGCTCAGCGCATAGGCGAAGTCCCAGCCGAAGTCTTCGACGCGGCGCCGCAGCTCTTCTTTCAGGGTGACCGTGTCAGGGGTCACAACGACATCCTCGACATTGCCGGAATCGCCGTAGCCTTCGTATTGCACCTTTAGGCCGGTCACGCCTAGGGCGCGCAGCTCTGTGAGAAGGGCCGCGCGGGTTTCGGCCCGCTGTTCGGCAGCGCGTCTCTGGGATTCGAGCATCTGCGAATAGAAATCAGTCGCTTGTGTCATGTCTTTGCTCCTTTGGAATTGAGGGGAGGGGAGGGCGACCGTGGCGCGAGGCCGCCCCGGAGGCTTCCTTGGGCGGGCTTCAGGCCGCAGCGTCGCCGCGTTTCTCAGCCGTCCGGTCAACCAGGTTGAAATAGAGGTTCTCGGTCGCGCGCTTGAACCCAGGCGGTTTGCGCGGGGCGAGGCAGCGCACCGAGGCGCTGCAGCTTTCGCCATGCTCCATGGCGAACTGCGTCACCTTGTCGATGAGGTCATCCATGCCCGCGGCCTGGATGCGCTTTTCGGGGTAGCTCCCCAGCATCTGGAACTGGGTGACAACGAAGGCGCCGTCACGATGCGCCGGATAGAGGGTGATCTGGTAGTCGAGTGTCTTGGCCATCTCTGGTCTCCTGCAGCAGGCCGAACGCGATCATCGCGCCCCTTGGAACCCGCCAGCCCGAAAGGACCGCCCTTTGTGCAAGGGCGATCCGGGGCGATGTCGGTGAAACGGAGTCGTCAGTATTCCGACGGCAGAAGCAGGGTCAGGACCCGGCGCGTTTGCAAAGGGTCAGAAGGCTCGGGCGAGCCATATTGGTAGTCGACGTCGTACAAATCGACCTTGAACCAGACGGTTGTACCATCGAGGTCGATGACGCCCATCTCGTGCCAACCCTGCGGATCACTGTCGGCATTGAACCCGTCGAAGGCGGCGACACGGCGGGTCAGTTCCAGTTGCGCATCGATACCAAGCGCCGCGACGCCGCGTGTCATCACGAACTGGCCCTGCGGGGCATCGGCAACGGGAAGATTGGCTAGGATGGAGTGGCGAAATGCATCGTTCTGCGCGGCGATCAGTACGGCTTCCTGAACGGGATCGAGGTCGAGCGTGGTGGTCATGTGGGGTCTCCGGGACGGGCCAGCCGATCCGATATCGGCTGTAGGCAACCCGTCAGCCGGAAAGAGCCGCCCTCGATGTGAGGACGGCCCAAAGCTTATGTGGCAATCAGATCGATTTTTGCTTCGTCAGGCGGCATCCCCGCTGAGGAAGGCGGGCAAGGACGATGGTTCATTGCTCTCCGCCTCGGCCAGAACGTCTGCGGCGGGCACGTCGCCGTCCCCGGCCTCGGACGCATCAACAATCATTTTGGCGTCGGACTCCGTCGCACCGGCAAACTCCATCCCCTCGGGCAGCCAGCGCGTCGTCTTTGCAACCGTCGCGGCGTTGAACCCTTCCGTTTCGCCCGCCGTTTCCGCGAAGGCGCGTTCCATGGCCGCGGCGAGATCGCCTTTGCGCTCGCGATTGCGATCTTCGGCATAGTTGTCGCCGATCAGCTTGCGCGCCGTGGCCACTGCATGGCCCTTATTGACCCGACCCCAGTAATTCTGCGCGGTCGGGCGCCAGCAGGCCGCCACATCGACGTCAAGCCGCGCGCCGATCTCCTCGATGATTGGGGAGGGGCGATTGTCGGAAGAGAGCTGCGGTTTGACCGCCAGACCCGCCGCCCAGGTGAACAGCGCCTGCTTGTCCGCGATGGGCAGCGCGGACATCGCCCGGAAGTCCTCTGGCTTCTCCAGCGTCATCCAGTCGGTGGCGAGGTCTTGTTCCAGCGCCTCGAGCATCTTCTGGGCGACAGTTTCTGCATGCAACACCTCGCGGTTCTGCGCCTGGAAGGGCCGGATCGAGATGTCGAGCGCCTCGTTGTTGTAGGACCGCCCCAGAGCCTGCTCGCAGAGCGCGTAGAGCATCGCATCGAACGCCACCTCGAAATCTGCCGCCAGATGCGCCCTGAGGATGTGCTGGCGCGTCGCGCGCAGATCGTCGGCGAGACTCGCCGAAATCCCGTCCGCCTTGCGCAACGTCGCCGCCGGGTCGGAGGTCGGCACCGGTGTCGAGGAAGTTGGCGGTGTTACCTTTGGGCGGGCAGGGGAAGGGGCGTCATCCGTATCTGCGCTGGTCTCGTCGGGCTCGGGCACAGCAGGAATATCCTCGGGCCGCACCAGGCCTTTCTCGACGCGCAACACCCCATCATGACCGATGGTCAGAACCACGCCGGCGATGGCACGATCTTCGTCTGCGTAAAGTTGCCGTTCGCGCTGCAAGGCCTCGATCTCGCGCAGGCGCGGCTCGATGGCGTAGTATTCTTCGCTCTCGGCGTCAGTCCAGTCCTCACCGTCATTCTGCGCCGCCAGTTCTTCCTCGCGCGCAATGAGACGCTCTTCCTCGGCCAACAGGTCCGGATCGGGGTCGATATCCTGCGGATAGACTCGCCCGAAACTGCGAAACGCGCCGTAATCCACCGAGAGATGCACCTCGACCCATTTCCATGTCCCCTCAAAAGTCTTGGCCTCAGCTTGCAGTTTCTCGATGGCTAGGCGCTCCAGAAGGTCGGGGTTTTCCATATGGGCACTGGCACGATCGTCGAAGAGGTCGCGGAGCAGAATGCCGCCCGCCCCCTCATAGGCCTCGATGCCGACAAAACGCCCGAGGGCAGAGTTCGCCGAATGCGCGGTCTCGGTGAGCTGGCGTTTGATGCTTTGCGGGTGGATGTGATAGCCGCCCTTCACCGCGTTCCAGACAGCCAGTTGGCGATCATGATCGTCGGTCAGCGTGAAGGCCATCACGCATTCGAGGGTCAGGTCGCCCGCGCGGAACTGCTCGATGATCTCGGGCGCGACACGGGCGAGTTTGAGGCGGCGGCGCACCAGGTCGACAGATACGCCGAACTTCAGCGCGATCTCGTCTTCGCTGCGGCCCTCGCCGATCAAGTTGTCAAACGCCTCGAACTGGTCGGCGGGATGCATCGCCGCGCGCTGGAGGTTTTCGGTGGCGGAGGTGAGGATAGCGTTGTGCTCATCCTCGACGAGGCAGGGGACTGGGTGATCCTTAGGGATGGCGCCGTCTTCGGCGAGTTGCTTTAGCGCTTTGAGGCGGCGCCCACCCGCATCGACAGCAAAACGTGTCTCAGACAGCGCATGCACCACCAGGTTCTGTTTGATGCCGGTCTCGCGGATGCTGGCGAGGAGTTCGGCGTCATCGCTGGCGCTCGCGGCGACCTTGCGGACGTTGAGAGGACTCGGCTCCAGCTGGTCGAGCGGGATCATCCGGATGTTGGCGGCGCCGTCAGGCGTTGCCGATCCGGCGGCTTCGGTCTTCTTTGAGGTGGTGGGTTTCGAACGCGTCTTGGCCATGGTCAGGATCCTTGTCATGCCGGACCCGGAAGAGACTCTCTCTATCCTTTCAAGCCCGGCACCCGGGCTTCCCTTTCTCTGGCTTTTTGCAAATGCGGATCACGTCACCAATCGACCATTTGTAAACGAATGCAAGCTAGTGTTCTCTCGGGGCGCTGGTGCATAATCCCTTGGTTTCCTAGGGCAGAGCGCGAACTGAGAGGTTCTGCCGGCAGTCGCGCGCGCGTACTATATAAAGGGCGCAAGCAGCGGCCACAAAAACGCTTGGGTAATGTGCAAAAGATTAGTATTTTGCGCATATGAAGCCACAAACCTCTACTTTGATTGATGATTACGACGCCCCTCTCATCACCACCGAGGGGGATGAAGAGGTTCACGAATGTCGCGTTTAGTTCCTGATTTCAATTGAAGCAGTAAGCTGAAACTGAACCACTCGAATTTCACCTTGGCGCTTCACCAGCAGGTCAAGAACCGAGGACTTCACAGCCCCGCTGCCTTGGTCAGATTGACCCGGAACCTGTCGCGCCTGCGCTGGTACCGTCGGGTCATCTCCGCAGTAGAATGACCGAGTTGCTTTTGAACGTAGCGTTCATCGACTTCTGCTGACGATGCGAGCCCGGCGCGCAAGGAATGGCCGGAGAACATTGCCAACCGTTTCGCCTCCGGCAGATCGGCCCTGATGCCGCTCTTGAGGACGGTCGCCTTGATCAGCCGGGCGACGTGTTTGTCGGAAAGGCGCGTCTCCAGGGCGCGTTTCCCATCCCGCGAACACCGCACGAAGACTGGTCCGAAGTCGATCTTTGCAAAGTGTAGCCATTGCTCAAGGGCGTGGACGGGGCAGGTCTGGTCGGATGAACCGCGTCCGATCTCGACCTCGCGCCACCCGGTTTTGGCATTTAGCGTTAGCAGAACACCCTGTTCCATGATCTCGATCCAGCCGCCGGAGTCCGGAGTGTCATCCTTGTGCACATCGAGACTGACGATTTCGGAGCGACGGAGACCGCCAGCATATCCAATGAGAAGGATCGCCCGGTCCCGGAGACCACGCAGATCGTAGGGCAGGGTGGCCACCATCGCCTGGATATCCTCCGGCAGGATCGCTTCCTTCTGGACCGGCGGGCGGGCGTGCTTGCGCTTGATCCCGGCCAGGATCGTCGCGATGTGCCGGTCCTTGCGATCCAGCGTGAACCCGCGCTGTGTGTAGTTCCAGGCAAGACCGGAGAGACGCCGCTCGATGGTGGAGACCGACAGAGCAGGGGTCTTCCCCGTCGATGCGGCAAGGTCGGCCATATAAAGCCCCACCATCTCGGGCGAGGGGGGCAGGGGATCCGTTCCTTTCAGCCGGCACCAGCGGGTGAAGTGTTTCCAGTCGGCGGCGTAGGCTTTGTTGGTGTTTTCGGCCGTTGAAGCTTCGGCGTATCCGCGCGCCGTATCGATCAGCCGGTCGAGGGTGCCGGAGCCGGCGACATGAGCAGGCAGGGCGATTGATTCACTTTCTGCCTGTTCTCTCTCGTTGTGCTCGTCATCGTTCGGCGCGTCATCGGACGGTGAACGCGAAATCTCGTCCTCTGGGGCGTCGGAGCCCTCGATTTTGGTACTGTTATTTGTGAGACTGCCCATGTTTTCGGGCATATCATTTTTAGGTCCGATAACACAAGGTTATTGGACATGCATGAACCTTTCGCAGTGCGGCGCTTTTTTATCTATTTTGTGGAATAAAGCGCCGCCAGCCAATAAGTTTCATGCACGAACGTGACCGATTCCTATGCGCAAGATGTTAGGCCGACAATACCCAGCATTCCGCGGCGGGTCATGTCCGTATCGGGTGAAAGCCTTGAAGATGTGGCTTTTTTATCAGGTGCAGCACTTGCGGAACTGCATGCTGTGGTCACCAATCCCGCGCCCCCCCACAGCTTGTTGCGTGAACGTCTGGCCCTTGGTGCGGCCACTGCCTGTGCAGGCTTTGCAGGGCGGATGGAAACGGCAGCGGATCTGCGCGATGCGGTCCATTTGTTGCGCGCGGGCGATCATCCCGGACCGGCAGGGGCGCTCTATCTGCAATGGCGCCGCGCGGTGACGCGCAAGGCCAGCGCCAAACATCTGGCCAGTGTCCTGCCCGATCATTTGGCCCCGCATGCAGCTTTCTGGCTCAAACCGGGGCAGGGCACGCCCGTCGCCCAAGCCGCCCGCGTGCTCGAGGCTATCCTGAAAGGCGCCCCGCGCGCCGAGGCCGAAGCCCTGATTATGGCCGATGCGGTTCTGGCGCAGGCGATGGGATGGGATCATCCGGTGCCGCTTCTCGCCGCCGGTCTGCCCGTGCGCGCCTTGCGTCTCACGGGCGATGATCTGCGTCTGGCCTGTCACAAGGCGGTCACCGCGAAGGCGCAGGACGCGGCCATCATGGCGCTGGACCTCGCGCGTAGGGCAGGGTGCTTGCAGGCACTATCCCCGAAACTGCGCGCCAAGGGTGCCGATGCCGCGATTGCGCTGTTTTTGTCCCATGATGCGCTGTCCCCTTCGCTGGCGCTGACGGGCCTGATGTCGGATCGCGCCGCAAGGCGGCTTTGCGACAGGCTCGTGGCTCTGGGCGCATTGCGCGAACTCACGGGCCGCGCCACATTCCGTCTTTACGGTGTGTAGCATGGTCAAGCCCGCCGCTCCCGATACCGCTCTCGACCGCGCGCTGGAGGATCTGCCCGCGGCATACCGCTGGCGGGCATGGATGCGCCGGATCGAGGCGGTGCTCTTCGCCAGCGCAACCCCCGTCCCGCGCGAGGTTCTGGCCCGCGTCGTAGGGCAGGGGGCCGCCGTCGATCTGCTGATCGCCGATCTGGCCGCCGACCTGACCGACCGCCCCTACGAGATCGCCAAAACCGCCGAAGGCTGGCTGCTGCGCACACGGCCCCCCTATGCCGCCGTGATCAGGGCTGCGGCAGAGGTCGGCGGACAGGCGCTTGACCTGAACGCATTCGACACCACCGTTCTGGCCGCAATCGCCTATCACCAGCCGATCACCCGCGACGGTCTCAAGGATATTTTCGGCAAAGAGATGAGATAAGCCGCGACCTTATCGGCCGTTTGTAAGACCAAGGCCTGATCGCCACCGGCCCCCGCAGCCCCCCGCCGCGGCGTGCCCTATACGTTTGTGACAACCGAGGGCTTCCTGACCGCCTTCGGGCTGGAAAGCCTGCGCGACCTCCCCAGTTGGGAAGATCTTGAGGATGCGGGAGTTGTAGGGGAGCCGCGACAAGTAGGCATTGGCTGGTGAGAAGCCGATATTGTAAGACGTTCTCTCGAGCACGGTGCAGGGCCTGATGATCGAGCTGTCCTTCCGACTTGATCGCAACGAATGACATCGTCGGACGGGTTGCCGGTTGAGCGACTGCCTCCGCGTCTCTGTCGTCGTTCTTATGGACCTTCATACACGGTCGAACATAGCGGCACGAATTCAGATTGGGTGGTAGCCCATCGACAAAGATCAGCAGGCGGTACCGCTGGAGGCGTTTGCGAAAGATGATCGCACCTCTCCCCTACAACCTTCTCAGATTACAAAGGGTCTTGCCCAGATACATGCATAACTGCTTAAGTTTCAACGCAAGCTGCTCTTGTCCACCAGTCCCACCGCGATAGCAGCTGTTCGGCGGGGAAGGCAGTTCATCGCCATAGCTAAATTGATGTCCCGATCAAAAGGACTGGTAGTTTACAGCTTTTGATGGGCGCATTAGGTCTTGAACGAACGCTTGACAGGACGTGCAATGACAAATGATGCCTCGCAGGCCCGCGAACCCCTGACTTTTCCTTTCCAAGACGTTCCAGAGTTCGGAGACCCGGTCGAAATTGCCGAGGGAATCATCTGGGTCCGGTTTCCACTGCCCTTCGCTTTGGACCACGTCAACGTCTACTTCATTCGTGACGGAGAGGGCTGGGCGGTAATCGACACCGGGATCAACACGAAACCGGCGATCGCGACCTGGCAAGCCGTCCTGCGCGATGTACTTCGCGGCGAACCGATCACACGAGTCATTGCGACCCATGTGCATCCCGACCACATCGGATTGGCCGGGTGGCTGTGCGAAAGATTCGACGCGCCGCTGCTGACCAGCCTGTCCTCTTACTCGGAAAGCCGTCTGATTTCACTCGCCCCGAATGAAACCGGGTCGCGCCAGTTCTTTGACTTCTACGTAAGTCATGGAATGACGGCTGAAGGTGCCGGGATCGTAGCCATCCGGGGCAACGAATACTTGCAATTGGTTTATCCGCTCCCCAGGTCCTACCATCGGCTTGTTCGGGCGGACGTGCTTAACATTGGCCATCGGGAGTTCCGGGTTGTCACCGGTGAGGGGCACGCGGCTGAGCAGATCATGCTATATTGTCACGAGGAGAGTCTGCTCTTTTGTGCTGATCAGGTGCTAGAGCGGATTTCACCCAATGTCAGCGTCTCGGCCACGGACCCGAATGGCGATCCTCTCGGACATTTTCTGCGCAGCCTGCGTCAGCTCCGGCAAGATATTCCCGCTGAGGTTCTGGTGCTTCCCGGTCATCGACGCCCGTTCCACGGTCTTCATACCCGGGCTGCAGAACTGGAAGAACATCACGAACAGCGATGCGACTTGATTCGAAGGGCTTGCACCGTCGCACCGCAGACAGTTGCCGACCTCGTGCCGGTTCTGTTCCCGCGAAAGCTGGATGCGCACCAAATGAGTTTTGCCTTCACCGAGACCTTGGCGCATGTGAACCGGCTGGTGCGGCGGGGAGAGCTTGATCCGGTCCAGCAGGACGGTTTGCTGGCACACCGGACGTCAGCCAGCATTTGACTATCCCGTAAGCTTGCGTACGATGTGGCGAGGCTTGTTGTCCGGAAGAGCCGGATGCGCGGCCTTTCCATATGAAGCCAAAAGGATATGCCATGCCCCTCAATGTTCCGGACGGGAGCACCGTAAAGTGTGGGGCAATTGCCGTTGGTGGCCATTGATGGCACGATCAGTGCATGGATGCGCTCGGTGACGTTATTCAGCTGAAGACTCGGCTTTTGGGGATCAGTCCGATGATCTGGCGCCGCGTGATGGTTCCAGCAATCATGACGTTGCACGAGCTGCATGGGGTTTTGCAGGTGGCCATGGGATGGGAGAGCATTCATCTGTACGCCTTCGATATCTATGCGGTGCAGTACGGCTCCTTTGAATTGATGATAGGCAGTCCAAGAGTGCCGCTGGCGCAATTTTCGTTCCGAAAGAACGACAAGTTTTCCTACACGTACGACATGGGCGATGGCTGGGTGCATGAGATCCGCGTCGAGAGCATTTGCACTACTGACCCGAAGAAGTCATATCCGTTTTGTACCGGCGGCTCCGGGCCCTGCCCGCCTGAAGAATGCGGTGGCCCGCAGGGTTATCTTGATCGCCGCGATGAGGCGGATGGGTATGGTGCGTGGCAGGACTTCGGCGTGATGGCTGAGTGGCTGGATGATCTGATCAAGCGGGACACGACGGATCTGACAGTGCGAGACGTGCTGACCGATGAGGTCGAAGCCGCGATGCAACGTGTTGTTGCGCGAGAGCCTTACCAGGCAGGCAAGTTTTCACGAAAACTGGTCAACCAAGCATTTCGGGACGGGCGGCACCGCGATCTGATGCATCAGCAGTTCGGATAAGCTGTCCGAAATCGTTCGGTTCCGGACAGGGCATGATGGCCTGTCCATAAAATACATTGAACCGGTATCGAACAGGTGTATGATTCTGGACGACATTTCCGGACAGAACAGCAGCCCTGTGACCAGAACATTTGCCTATGCCAGAGTATCGACAATCGAACAGGACCCCGAGAACCAGATCCGGGAGATTGTCGCTGCGGGATTTGTGGTGGAGCCGCACCGGATAATCGCCGAAACTGTTTCAGGGTCACAGGCCATAGCGCATCGGAAGGGATTTGCGCGTCTTCTCGACAAGATGGAACGCGGCGATGTTCTTGTCGTAACCAAGTTGGACAGGCTGGGGCGTGATGCGATTGATGTCAGCACCACCGTGACCAAGCTGGAAACCCTGGGCATCCGTGTGCATTGCCTTGCATTGGGTGGCGTGGATCTGACCAGTTCTGCGGGCAAGCTGACGATGGGTGTGATCAACGCGGTTGCCCAGTTTGAGCGCGACCTGCTGATTGAGCGCACGCAATCGGGGCTGGCACGTGCGAAAGCGCAAGGCAAAACACTGGGGCGCCCATCAACCCTTTCGGCTGATGAGCATGCGCTAGTCCGTGAACGGATCGCCGGTGGCGAGGCAGTTTCCTCCATCGCCCGCGACATGGGCACCAGTCGGCAGACGATCATGCGGGCGAGAGATTCAGAACCAAAATAATCAAGCAGGCAGGCAGGACCCGGAAGATGGACATCGAAATCAGCGTCACTATCACTGCGCCAGACGGCACCGCTCACACGGACAAGATTGGCGCATTCTCCAAGGGCATTGAGGCCGCTGGTGATATCGGCCTGTCCATAGAGGAAGGCAAAGCCGTCCTTTTGAGTATCCAGCAGAAAGTTGTTGCCGCGCAGTGCGAGGCGTTTTGCATCAAACGCGCACGCTGTACATGCTGTGATCGAAAGCTGCGTGGCAAAGGATGGCGGCAAATTCGATACCGGACGGTCTTCGGCGACATCGCCATTGACAGTCCGCGCTTCTATTCCTGCCAGTGCCACAATAGCCCAGCCAAAACCTTTAGCCCCCTGAACGAACTCTTGCCCGACCATATCGCCCCGGAGTTGCTCTGGCTTGAGACGAAATGGGCTTCCCTTGTGTCCTTCGGGGTCACTTCCGATCTGTTAAAAGATGTGCTGCCGATTGATGTGAGGCTCAATCCAGACACCATCCGCAGGCATTTGGGGCGCGTGGCCACGCGGATGGAGGCAGAATTGGCTGATGAGCGTTACAGCTTCATTGAAACCAGCCCCCACCAGCGCGCCAAGCTTCCCAACCCGGAAGGCCAAATCACCGTCGGCATCGACGGCGGCTATGTGCGGTCCCGCGATCTTGGTCAGTCGCATTTCGAGGTCACGGTCGGCAAATCCATCCCCACAGATCGTCCCAGCCGCTACCTTGGGCTTGTCCAAAGTCATGATGACAAGCCCAAGCGGCGACTGCACGAGGTTCTGAAGGATCAGGGCTGGCAGGAAAACCAACCGGTGACATTTATGACCGACGGCGGAGGCACGTTCATCAACATGGCGCGGTATATGGCACCTGCCTCAGAGCACATCCTGGACTGGTTCCACATCACCATGCGCATCACCGTGATGCAGCAATACGTGAAAGGGTTGGCGCATCACAATGAAGAGGACGCCGAGAAACTGGCAAGGTTGCTGCGCCAGATCAAAGGTTTCCTTTGGAATGGCAACCTGCACGATGGTCATGCAGCAATTGAAGACCTTGTCATCAATCTGGAAGATGTCGAGACAGACTATGCCAGCATCAAGGCACTTCGAAAGGCGGCGTTGGAGTTCGCGACCTATATCACCAACAACGCCTCGATGATCCCGAATTACGCGGAAAGGCGACGGTACGGTGAACGCGTTTCAACCGGCTTTGTCGAAAGCACCGTCAACACCGTCGTTGGAAAGCGCTTCGGCAAGCGTCAACAGATGCGCTGGTCAAAACGAGGCGCGCACCTCATGCTGCAAACCCGAACTCGGGTGCTCGATGGCACGCTGCGCACCAAGTTCGAGCAATGGCATCCGGCGCTGAAATCTTCGTCAGAAACCGGAATGGCTGCATGATTGCCCCACTCTTTGCGGTACTCTCCTTCTCTTGCCAGAAGGCGGTATCATCCTGCGCCATCGAGACCCAATGCCAGTCCGAAAACCTCGCATCTCTGAACCTCATTTCGTAGAAATGACCACGCGAGAACGTGTGGCCCGTGTCGAAATAGACCGTGAGGTTCTCAGACTGCCGGCAGATTTTGAGGATTTCGGCTTGCCGACCATCCCTGTCGAAGCCGTCTACCTTCCGAATCTTGAGACGGATACTCGCACCAGACGTCTGCTCGAAGTCGAACTCCAGTCGTCCGAGTCGAACATATGCTTCTTGGATCACCGCCGTTAGGGCCTTCTCTGCCATCCGCCGCGGTTCGAGGAAGCCTGGAAAGTAGCTGCCTTTGCGCAGCTTCGGGATGCGTAACTCGACCGTCCCAGCTCGGGTCTCCCAGTCTCGGTCGCGGTAGCCGTTGCGCTGCGCCCGCCGCATCGGATCTTTCTCGCCATAGGCTGCGCCAGTCGCGGCGCCGACCTCCAGCTCCATCAGCCGTTCGGCGGCAAAGCCGATCATCTCGCGCAGCAGATCCGCATCGGGGGTCTTCTCCACGAGGTCGCGCAGGTTCATCATGTCATTGGTCATCGGTGGAATCTCCAGTCCGGGTTGGTGTCAGCAACCAGACCTTACCGGAACTTCGCCGGTGACCACCTCAGCCAGAACCTACACCACCCCGTGGGGCACTGTCTTTTTTACGTCGCGCGCATCATTGGGGAACGCAATATCTTGATGTCGCCGGATTGATGATTCTCCGGTCAAACCGGACGGGAGAAACCGACCACCTGCAAGCCTATGTAATTTAACGTAAATCAGTTCTTGATTCGATTACATATTTTTGTTTACTTACTGATAAGTAAATAGAAAGACGCGCGCATGACTCAAGCAAATGTACTGGTCGAATACCGTGGTCCGGTTGCGTGGCTGACGTTGAACAGGGCCAACAGTCTTAATGCACTTTCTGTCGACCTCATTGGGGAACTGCGCGCCGCGATAAGAGAGATCGCTGTGGCAAAACAGGTGCGCGCAATTGTGCTGACGGCTGCGGGGCGTGCGTTTTGCGCCGGTGCCAATCTGAAGGAAGTCCTCGCTGGTCTGGATGATGCCGATACGCAAAAGGGTGATTTTCTGGACGCTATCGGCGCTACGTTCCAAGCGCTGCGTGATTTGCCGACACCGGTGATCGGCGGGCTGAATGGCATTACCGTTGCGGGCGGGTTGGAACTCGCGATGTGTTGCGATGTGCTGATTGCGGGCGAGAGCGCTAGAATTGGCGATGCTCATTCGAATTTTGGTGTGTTCCCTGGCGCAGGCGGCGCTGCTGTCTTGCCGTGCCGGATCGGACTCGCAAACGCGAAATACCTCTTGTTTTCGGGCCAAAGTCTACCAGCGCGCGAATTGATGCGCATGGGGCTGGTGCAGGAAGTGGTTGGTGATGACGCGCTTGAAGCGCGGCTGCACGAGTTCAGCCAGTTGCTGGCGACCAAAAGCCCGCTGGTCCTGTCGCAGATGAAGCGGGTAGCCAATGCATCCATCGAAATGACGCAGGTGGAGGCGCTGAGACAGGAACTTGCCGTGCTGCGCGAACATCTGAAATCCAACGATGCGGCCGAAGGACTTGCCGCATTCAATGAAAAACGAAAGCCGGTTTTCACCGGCACATGAGCGAAGATTGAAATGACAAAGGTTTACATTGCCGGGGTCGCGATGACCAAGATGGGACGCCTCGACGGGGCAACGGTAAAGTCGCTGACCCGCGAAGCTGTCGATGGCGCGATGGCGGACGCCGGCATTGGCAAGGATGACATTCAGGCTGCCTACTACGCGAACACAACACAGCGACATCTTGAGGCGCAGTTGATGATCCCGGGCCAGATCACCCTGCGCGAGATGGGATTTGAAGGCATCCCGATGGTAAACGTCGAAAATGCATGTGCCAGCGGGTCAACCGCGTTGAACCTTGCGGCTCAATTTCTCAAAGCAGGCGAGGGTGACGTGGCTTTGGCCGTTGGGGCCGAAAAAATGTGGATAGGTGATAAAGCTAAGATGTTCAGTCTCTTCGATGGCGCTTGGGATGTGTCCACCGTTGAGGAAAATACCGAAAAACTGATTGCGCTGGGCAAAGGCATCGACGTGCCGAATGACACTACTTCGGACAAGCCGTTTTCAGTCTTTATGGCGATTTACGGAGCGTTCGGGCTGGCGCATATGCGCACGTTCGGCACGACCCAAAAACAGATTGCTGCGATTGCAGCAAAGAACCACATGCATTCGGTTGAAAATGAAAAGGCGCAATTCCGCGCGCCGTATACCATTGACGAAATATTAAGCGCACCACCGATCACTTATCCTTTGACCTTGCCAATGTGCGCCCCGATGAGCGATGGCGGTGCCGCTGCGGTTCTGATGACCGAGGCCGGATTGAAAAAGTTCGGGATCAGCCGGGATCGTGCCATCGAAGTGCGCGCCAGCGTGATCCAGACCGGATCAAACCGCGCGCCGGAGGATTATGAGAAACACCTGACCGCGATTGCGGCACGGCGGGCATATGAAATCGCCGGTATCGGTCCCCAAGACGTATCAGTTGCCGAAGTGCATGACGCAACAGCGGTGGGTGAGTTGATCCAGATCGAAAACCTTGGGCTGTTCCCATTTGGCGAAGGGGGTGCTGCGTCCGAGCGCGGTGACACCTCCATCGGCGGGCGGGTGCCGGTGAACCCGTCGGGCGGGCTAGAATGCAAAGGCCACCCGATTGGCGCGACTGGGTTGGGCCAAGTTTACGAACTGGTAGCGCAACTGCGCGGTGAATGTGGACCGCGACAGGTCGAAGGTGCGCGGATCGCCATCGCGGAAAATGGCGGCGGTTTGATAGGTATCGAAGAGGCCGTGGCCTCCATCCTTATTCTCGGGCGCTAGGAGCGAAAGATGTTCAAAACCGAAGAGCAGATAATGGCTTGCGATTCCTTGCGCCGGTTTCTGGATGACCAGATCGAACCGGAATACCTGAAGGTTAAGGATGCGCCGTTCGAGAAAGAAGTCATTCAGGGTTTCATGACGCGACTTGCCGAGTTCGGTCTGACATCGGCCCCGCATCCCGAAGAAGCGGGCGGTATGGGGCTGGATTGGACCACCCACCTGATGCTGTTCGAAGAGGTTGGTGTTACTGCAATAGAAATCGCGCTGCCCATTCTGATCAACGTGGTGGCAGGTGAGATTCTGTTGAAGCTCGGGTCGGATGAGATTCGCGAAAAATATATCGGTCCGTTGCTTGCCGGTGAAATTACCGCGTCGATGGGCATATCGGAACCAAATGTCGGGTCCGATGTGGCCGCGGTCAAAACCCGAGCGCGGCGGGACGGCGATGACTGGGTGATCAATGGCGAAAAGACCTGGATCACCAATGGTCGCTTTTCGGATTTCCTGATATGCACCTGCGCCACCGATGAGGGCCTGACCCATATTCTAGTGGATCGCAAAGAGCATGGCTATGAAACCCGCGACATCAAAAAAATGGGTCTGAACGCACAATCCACGGCACAGATCTTTCTTGATGACGTGCGTGTGCCGATTGCAAACACGATAGGCGAGGTCGGCCGCGGCTTGCAGCAAACGCTTGTGGTGTTTGAACGGGCGCGCGTTCACATGGCCATGTGGGGAATTTCCCTGGCACGGCGCGCGTTGGAAGAGTCGATCAGATATGCGCAGGAACGCAGCCAGCACGGCAAGCAGATAGCGGGTCACCAGCTCATCGCAGACAAGATCGCCGTAATGGCCACAGAGATTGATGCTGCGCGGCTTTTGACCTTCCGTGCCGCTGGCATGATCGACCGCGGCGAACGCTGCGACAAGGAATGTGCAATGGCCAAATGGTACGGCACGGAAATCGCAGTGAACGCAACGCGCCAAGCAGTGCAGATCCACGGTGGCAACGGTGTCACCACCGATTTTATCGTCGAACGGCTGGCGCGCGAGGCCATTATCGGGCCGATCCCGGACGGGACTACAGAAATACAAAAATTGCTGATCGCACGGGTACTTACCGGCGTGCAGGCATTCAAATAGGAGCGGTCATGGAAATCGAAGGCAAGACAATCATCATCACCGGCGGGGCATCGGGTCTTGGCGCGGCGACGGCGAAATATCTGCGAGCACGCGGTGCCAAGATTGGTATTTTCGATATGTCGCAGGACGCTGGCGATGCGCTGGTCAAGGAACTGGGTGCTTCGAACGCAATGTTCTGCAACGTCGATGTGACCGACGATGAAGGCGTGGACGCGGCAATTGACGCCGTGGTTTCAAAATTCGGTGCGCTGCATGGGTGCATCAACTGTGCCGGGGTCGTCAGCCCGATGAAAGTGATCGACCGTGACGGCAAGGCCGCGTCGCTCGACACATTCCGCCGCACGGTTGATATCAATCTCGTCGGCACATTCAACGTAATGAGCAAAGCTGTTCAGAGGATGTTGTTGAATGAACCCGAAAACGGCGAAGAGCGCGGTGTTGTTGTCAACGTCTCCTCTGGTGCTGCGATGGAAGGGCAAATCGGCCAGCCGGCTTATTCGTCGTCAAAGGCGGGGGTGATGGGCCTTAACCTGCCTGCCGCGCGCGAACTGGGTGCCAAGGGCATTCGCGTCAACGCGATTGCACCCGGCCTGTTCGGCACGCCGATGGTCATGTCGCTGCCCGAGAACGTGATCGCAAACCTCGAAGCCTCTGTCGAAGCGCCCAAGCGTGTCGGCCGGATGGAAGAATTCGCTCATTGCTGCGCCTTTCTGATTGAGAATTCATATATGAACGGCGAAACCGTGCGGCTCGATGCTGCCACGCGCCTGCAGGCGAGATAGGGCGATGTTGCAACGCTCAGGTCCCCTCAAAGGTGTACGCATTGTTGAAATGGCGGGTCTTGGCCCTGCGCCGTTTGCTGCGATGCATCTGGCTGATCTAGGCGCTGAAGTGGTGCGCATTGCGCGGCCGGGTCAGACGTTTCCCCTACCGATTGATGCGAAATACAACCTGCTCAACCGCTCTCGTCGCAGCTTGACACTTGATCTGACACAGAACGGTGATGTCGACCGGCTTTGGCAGTTGATCGAACGTGCCGAGGTCCTGATCGAAGGGTTCAGACCCGGTAAAATGGAGAAGCTTGGGTTTGGGCCGGATCAGGTTCATGCGCGCAATCCGGCGCTGGTCTATGGTCGGTTGACCGGATGGGGACAGGACGGGCCGCTTGCACATGCAGCGGGACACGACATGAATTACGCCGCGATCACCGGTGCGATCTGGGGTTTGGGCGAAGCAGACCGCCCGCCCCCCCCACCCATGAACCTGATCGCGGATCAGGGCGGTGGTGCAATGATGCTGAACCTTGGGATACTCGCGGCGCTGACCCATGCGCGCGCGACAGGACAAGGCCAAGTGGTCGACGCGGCGATGACGGATGGGGTTAACCTGCTGATGACTATGCAGCACGGCTTGGCCGCCGGTGGCGCGTGGACCGACAGGCGGTCCGGTGATTTTATCAATGGCGGCGTCGCCTGGTATCGCTGTTATAAAACAGGCGATGGCAAATATGTCTCCGTCGGATGTCTCGAACCACAATTTTTTGCCGAACTTCTGGCACTTCTGGGCCTCACAGACGATCCGCGCTTTGCCGATCAATACGCACCCAACGCGCAGGCCGGAATGATGGACGCGCTTACGGAGATATTCCTGACTGCGACCCAACAGGAATGGTGCGATATTCTGGAAGGCAGCGACGCGTGTTTCGCACCTGTGGTTTCTCTGGCTGACGCATCGGATCATGCTCATAATCGCGCCCGGGGCAGCTTTGTCACAGTAGGTGGCATCGAGATGCCGGCCCCCGCACCGCGATTCTCGCGAACACAACCCGACACACCGACGACCGGAGATGCGGGAGAAATCAGCCTTGATGAAATCCTTGAACACTGGGGGAACAACGCGTGACTGCCTTGTCTTTTGCCGATGCGATGCAGCTTTTTGTGGTCGGCCTGTCACAAGGGTGCCTTTATAGCCTGATCGCGATTGGTCTGGTGCTTGTGTATAAGGCGACTGAGCAGGTGAATTTTGCCCAAGGCGAATTCATGATGCTGGGTGCATTTGTCGGGTATCAGTTCATCGTGCTGATGGGGATGCCCTACTGGCTGGGTGCCATGTTGACATTGGCCTTCATGGGCGCATTCGGCTACGGCGTCGAAGCGCTTGTGGTGCGGCGCCTGACGGGCCAGCCGGTGTTCACTGTCTTTATCCTGACGCTGGCATTGGGTATCGCGCTCAGGGCGGTTGCAGGGATAATTTGGGGGTTTGGCAACTATTTGTTGCCTGCTCCGGTTGATGGCAATCTTACACTGGGCCCAGTGATCATTTCTTGGGCCAGCGTGCTGTCGATTGTTGTCACCGCGGTTGTCGCCAGCGCGCTGTACCTGTTTTTCCGTTACGCTCGGCAGGGTATCGCCATGCAGGCGTTGTCCCTGAATCAGTTAGCAGCGTTCTACATGGGTATTCCTGTGAAACGGCTGACATCCTCGATCTGGGCAATGTCCGCGATTTTTGGCGGGATTGCCGGGTTGCTCCTGGGGCCAATGACGTTGGTTTCGACGCAGATGGGTTTTATCGGGTTCAAGGCATTTGCAGGGGCAATTGTCGGTGGTTTCGGCTCCATCCCCGGTGCGGTGATCGGTTGCTTGCTTATCGGTGTGACGGAACCGTTTTTCGATATCATGTTCCCGACCCTCAAAGGAATTGGGGCCTACTTGATCATGTTCCTGGTGCTGTTGATCCGTCCGCAAGGCCTGCTGGCCCAAATTTATGCAAAGAAGGTCTAAGCCATGCGCGTAATTTTTCGCAAATCCTATGTTCAGGACATCCAGCTTTTCCGCGACCGTGGACAGGCATTCTGGTATCTGCTGTTTGCCGCGATCGCACTGGCCGCGCCGCTGTTTCTGGACGGCTATTTTCTGGACGAACTTTCATTCGTATTCATCTATGCTATCGCGGGTCTTGGGCTAATGGTGCTGACCGGATTTTCTGGGCAGGTGAGTTTCGGACAGGCGGCGTTTGTCGCAATCGGTGCCTATACCCACACGATCCTGCTGACCCGTTACAGCGTGCCGTGGCTTTTGTCGCTGCCGATAGCGGCGTTGGTGGCTGGGCTGGTCGGGTTGGCCGTCGGACGGATCTGCGGAAAGATGCACGGGCTGTATCTGGCGATTGCCACGCTTTCGATTGCGATTGTGACCGAACGGCTCATCGGTGGTGCGGGCGATTTCACAGGTGGTCATGGTGGCCTTTCGGTGCCGGAAATCAATATTCTCGGGCTGGCCATCGACGAAAGCTGGAAAGTTTATCTGCTGAATTTTGTCATCTTCGTGGGTTGTACCCTGATCGTTCGCAACCTGACACGCACAAGGTCGGGTCGCGCCATGATTGCGATCCGCGACTCCGAAGTGTCGGCGCGGGCGTTGGGAACCAATGTGGCCTTCTTCAAGGCATATGCGTTCTTCATCTCGGCAGTTTTTGCGGGCCTCGCGGGCGGGCTGCTGGCGCACGCCTTCTTCTACATCACGCCGGAAACCTTCGGAATGGGGGAATCCATCCGTCTGCTGTTGATGATCGTCGTCGGCGGGATCGGAACCATCCACGGCGCGGTTTTTGGGGCGTTCTTTATCGTGCTGCTGCCAACCGTGTTGAGCTGGGTCAAGATCGTGCTGCCCAGTGCAGTCGCCACGTCCGGCGGTTTCGATAGTCTTGCATTCGGTGTGATCCTGCTGGGGTTCATCCTGTTCGAACCTGACGGACTTTATGGACGCTGGACCAAGATCCATCACTATTTCAACGTGTTCCCGATGTACAAGAAGCGCAGTTTCCAGCGTCAGAAGACATTCCTCAAAACGGAGCGTTTAAGATGAACGGGTTGGAGATAGATAACGTATCGCTTTCCTTTGGTGGTTTGAAAGCGGTGGATGGCTTGAGCTTTTCAGTTGAACCGGGGTCGGTGTTCACCATCATTGGCCCCAATGGCGCGGGCAAAAGCACGGTGTTCAACCTCATCTGCCGGATTTACGATCCGTCGCAAGGCGACATCCGGTTCAACGGCAAAAGCCTGCGAAAAGCGAAATCCCATGAGGTAGTCAACCACGGCATTGCGCGGACGTTCCAGAATATCGAACTGTTCGAACATGCGTCATTGCTTGATAACTTGCTGATCGGGCGCATCCGTCACGGCAAATTCGGGCCGCTGAGTGAGCTGTTTTTTACCCGTTCGCAGATGCGTCAGGAACTGGCCCACCGCCGCAAAGCCGAAGAAATAATCGAGTTTCTCGATCTCGAAGGCTACCGTCATGCACGGGTTGCGGATTTGCCGTATGGCGTGCGCAAAAAGACCGAAATGGCCCGCGCTTTGGTGTCGGAGCCAAAGATCCTGTTGCTGGACGAACCGTCAAGCGGACTGACCAGCGAGGAAACCGACGACACTGCTTTTGTGATTGAAGACATCCGCGAGGACCTGGGTGTCACCGTTGTTATGATCGAACACGACATGAAACTGGTGAACAAAGTTTCGGACATGGTGCTGGCCATCAACGAAGGCCGGTTTCTTGCAAGCGGCAGCGCATCCGAAGTTCAAAGCAATCCCGGTGTTCAGGCGGCATATCTGGGAGGGCAGGCAGCATGACCGAGGTACTGCGCGCCAGCAACGTCGAAACGATGTATGGCAGGGTGATGGCCATTCGCGGCATCAGCCTGACGGTCAAGGAAGGATCGGTCGTTACGGTCATGGGCTCCAATGGGGCGGGCAAAACGACGATTTTGAAAACCATCTCCGGCGCGCTTGATCCGTTCAAGGGGCAGGTGGAATTTGAAGGGCGCGATATCACCGGGCTTGATCCGGATGTTATCGCGCGCGCTGGCATCGCCCATTCACCCGAGGGTCGCGAGGTGTTTTCGCTGTTATCGGTCAAGGACAACCTGATGATGGGCGCCTATTGCCGCAAGGATCGCGATGCAGTGGCGCGGGATGTGGAAAAGGTGCTGGACTGGTTTCCTGTCCTGCGCACCTTTCTGGAAAAACAGGCGATCTACCTGTCGGGTGGGCAACAACAGATGTTGGCTTTGGGTCGCGCGTTTATGCAGCGTCCACACCTGATGTTGCTGGACGAACCGTCACTGGGCCTGTCGCCACTGCTGATTTCCGAGATTTTTCAGATCATCAAGCGGATCAATGTCGAAGAAGGCATGACCATGTTGCTGGTTGAACAGAACGCGAGCGTTGCCCTGCCGGCCGCCGACTTCGGTTACGTCCTTGAAACCGGCCGGATCGTTATGGAAGGCGAACGGGATGTTCTAATGAACAGTGCAGACATTCGGGAATTCTACCTTGGCATCAAAGCAGAAAGTGCGCGCGGCGACCGCCGCTGGAAAGCAAGAAAGACCTGGCGATGAACACAATGCGAAACCAATCCCCCGCAGGGTGGATGCCGCCACCGGTCCAGATTGACGGCTGTGATACCTTCTCCAAACTGTTTCGGCAGAACTGCAAGAAGTTCGGTGACAGAACCGCAATTCGTGAAAAAGACTTTGGCATCTGGGAAGAATTTAGCTGGCTGGACTATTACGCCTGCGCGCGCAGGGTCGGATGTTCACTTATGGCGTTGGGCTATCGTAAAGGTGACGTGGCCGCGATCATCAGTGAAGACAACAAGGAGTGGGTGTTTGCCGACCTTGGCATCCAGTGCATCGGGGCCACGACCCACGGGCTGTATCCCACTTTGCAGGAAAAGCAGGTTGCCTATCAGTTGAACGATAGCGGGGCGAAGGTGCTATTCGTTGAGGATGAAGAGCAGCTAGATAAGTATCTGGGTGTGGAGGACCAGCTGGATCATCTCGAAAAAGTTATCGTATTTGATATGGAAGGGTTGCGCAGTTTCCAGCATGATAAAGTCATCGGCTGGGAAGAATTTCTCGCACTGTCGGACGCTAAAATCGAAGAACTGAGCGTTGAATTCGAGCGCCGCATTGATGGGGGTGATCCCGAAGATATTGCAACACTGATCTATACGTCTGGCACAACAGGTGCGCCCAAAGGTGCCGCGATGTCGCATCGTTTTTTCCTGGCCCAGTCGGATAATTACCCCGAATTGCCGCTTGGGCCGGATGACGAAGTTTTGACTTTCCTGCCGCTGTGTCACGCCGCCGAACGAATCTTTTCTGTTTGTGTGCCGATCCGTCACGGTATAACCATCAACATTGCGGAAAGCGGCGATACATTTGCCGCCGACATTCAAGAAGTTGCGCCGACATTCATCTTTGCGGTGCCGCGCGTGTGGGAAAAATTCTATTCCCGTATCAATATTGTGATGAATGATGCCACCGCATTTGGCCGGTTTGCCTATGACCAAGCCCTGAAAACGGCTGGACGCAGGGAGGCCTTGATTGCCGCGGGAAAATCTGTGCCGATGATGCTAAGGCTTAGGCATAAGGTGCTGGACTTTCTGGTGCTTCGAAATATTAGGGTCGAACTGGGACTGGCGCGCGCGCACACGATCGTATCGGGTGCGGCACCGATTTCAGCCCGACTGCTCAGCTGGTTCACTGCCCTTGGGGTGACAGTACAAGAGGCATATGGCCAGACCGAAACCGGCATTGTGACTGCAACCATACCGGGCAGATCACCGATCGGATCCATCGGCCGGGCACTGCGCAATGTCGAAGCGAAACTGGCCGATGACGGCGAAATCCTCATCCGCTCATCCAGCAATTTTTCGGGTTACCTGAACCAGCCTGAAAAGACGGCGGAAACCGTGGTCGATGGCTGGGTCTATACGGGTGATGTTGGGACGATGGATGCCAATGGAGACCTAACTATTCTGGACCGCAAAAAGGACATAATCATCACCGCAGGCGGCAAGAATATTACGCCTTCGCAGTTGGAAAACGAGCTCAAATTCTCGCCCTATATTTCTGATGCGGTGATCATCGGGGACAAGCGCAAATACCTGAGCGTGCTGATCATGATCGACCACGAAAACGTCGAAAAATACGCGCAGGAGAAGCGTATCCCGTTTTCCAACTACAAATCCCTGTGCGCAAACACTCAAATCCAGGACTTGATCGAAGGCGAGGTAGAACGGGCGAACAGCGGTTTCTCGCCGGTCGAGCAGGTAAAGAAATTCCGGCTGATCGACGTACTTTTGACAGCCGAAGACAACGAGCTGACTCCGACGATGAAGCTGAAGCGCAACGAGATCGAGCGCAAATACAAAGACCTGATCGAAACGATGTATTGAAACAACGAAGGGAGAGACCAATGAAGAAACTAGTAACAGCATTTGCGTTTTCCGCAATGACAGCCACCGGCGCGATGGCCGACGGGCCGCAGGGCGTGACCGACGACATGATCACTCTTGGGACCTATACAGACCTAAGCGGCCCGTTGGCCGTCTGGGGTGTGCCAGAGGCCAACGGACTGCGCATGCGAGTGGATGAGATTAACGCGGCGGGCGGCATTCACGGTCGCCAGCTTGAGATTATTATAGAAGACACGCAATACCAGGTACCCCGCGCGATTCAGGTTGCAAACAAACTGATGCGCCGCGACCAGATTTTTGCGATGGTCGGCGCGCTTGGCACACCGATGAACCTAGCGATCATGCCGCAACAAATTGAAGCGGGAATTCCCAACATGTTCCCGATGTCGGCCGAGGTCGAGATGTATGAACCATTGGATCCGATGAAATACGCATTTTTTCGCAGCTATACAGACCAGTTTCGCGCGGGCGTTGCATACTTTAAGGAAAATGGTGATTTCTCAACACCCTGCATTGCGCAACTCGCCAATGAAGCTGGTGAATCAATGGCGCTTGGCGTCACGCAGCAATTGGCAGAGTATGACATGAAAGTCGCGGTCAAAACGGAACATTCGGCAACAGAATCCGATATGCTCTCGTCTGTAACCACATTGAAAAGCGCCGGTTGCGATATCGTTTTTCTGGCGGGTGGGGTGCGCGATTCAATTCTGGTTGTTGCAACATCTAAAAAGCTTGGTTTTGAACCGACTTTCGTGACTGGAATGGTGTCCTATATGGATGCAGTTGCTACTGCCGCTGATGGCGCGATGGATGGCTTGTATCTGGTATCTCCTTTTGTTTTTGCGAACGCAGAAGACTCCGAAGGGGAAGCAAAACGTATCTTGGAGAGTTACAACGAAATTTACGGTGAAAAGATGGCCCCACAAGCGCAGCTTGGTTACGTTTTCATCGACCTGATTGCCGTGGCGCTCGAAGCTGCTGGTCGCGATCTGACGACCGAAGGATTTCTGGCCGCAACCGAAGCGATCACTAGCTATGTTGATCCGATCGGCGGCCAGTTGGTCAGGTTTGGCCCCGAAGACCATCAGGGCATCGAAACTCTGATTATGGCAAAAGTCGAAGACGGTAAATGGACTATTGCGGCCCGCGGGCTCGACTACTAACCTGTCAGCGATAAATGCGGGCGGTGCTCTGGTTCCGCCCGTGTGTTTTGAAAAGAGTCGCTTTGCCCAAAACCCATTGGCATAAAAAAACCAAAGACGTCAAAGTTCAGCAAGAGCTGAAGCGGCGGGCCATGCTTAATCTGGCCGCGCATTCGTTTTCAACTGTCGGATACAAACAGACATCGCTTGATGACATCGCAGCAGCACTCGCTGTCACCAAGCCCGCGCTTTATTATTACGCCAAAAGCAAAGAAGATATCCTGATGCAATGCGCCCGCATCTCACTGGAGCGGGTCGAGCTATGCTTCATATCAGCACAGGACGTGAAGGGTAACGGGCTTGATCGTATCCGCGTTTTCTTTAGAGTCTATGCGAACATGGTTGTGAGCGAATTCGGCTCTGCCTTGATGCGCGAAGCGCGCCGCAATCTGACCGGAGAAAATCAGAAGAGTTTGCGGCAGGCACTGATAGACGGTCAGAATTTTCTTGAAAGTATTATCGCAGAAGGGATCAAAGATGGTTCTATCCGCAATTGCGACTCAAAGCGCCTCGCACAGGTGCTTTTTTCGGCCTTCAACCAGATGCCGATCTGGTATAATCCGAAAGGGCCGCTTAACCCAGAGAGTATTGCAGATGAAATTCTTGAACTAATCATCTATGGCGTGGGTGCAAAGAATACTTGATTCTAAATTTGTTGTCTATTCAAACAGCGCCGATTTTAGTCAAGATTTAACATAAACTTCATTATACGCATCTGACGCTGTTTCGTGTCATGGTGTATTGACGGCAACTACCACTCGCCCTAGTAGCATCCGCAACACCAAGTACCCGGAACTGCATGCAAATTGGTCCTCTATCTCTAAGCACCGATTTTCGACTTTTCTGCACCCTCACCTCTGAATGTAACATATATCGCGTGGTGATATTTCGTGCATCGTGCCCGTTTCGCGGGCATGAACTTGCGGGACCGTGTAGCATTGAACATCCAGGACTTGAGACGCGCCCGCGGCCTCAGCCAGGAAGCGCTTGCTCATCAGGCCAACGTAAGCCGCGGTCACATGGGCAGGCTCGAGAACTCGAAATTTGCGGCCTCACTCGACCTTCTCGAACGCATCGCCAAGGCGCTCAATGTCGATCCCGAAGAGCTTTTCGCGAGGCGTTAATCCGCTTCCTGAGGCTTTGATCCCGCCTCAATTTAAAAAGTCAAAACGGCAAGAACGGTACGAGTAGCGCGGGTACATGGCGAAGAGAAAGACAGGCTGGCCCTTCCAGGAAGGGTTTATCATCGACGGAACGAACGAAACCCATGTGTTTACCGACTACCGCTGGGATGATGGAAGCGTGAGCCGCCGCCAGTTTGTGGATCCATGCAGTTACGACCATACGCTTGTCGTAGTACGGACAGTTTCACTCAAGCTGCCGGACAGCCACGATCAGTAGGAAAACCACTCCGAGTGGCCCATGTTGCCCTCGTAGTCCCCGTATTCGACCATGATGCTGCGGGAATAGAAGTGCCACAGGCCCCCGCTGGTCGGATAGGCGATCTCCTGGCCGCTTTCCGAGACGAATGTCGCGGGCCAGGGCATGTGGGATCCGTAGACCCGTTGGATGTAGCGGCAGGTCCGGTTCTCGCGATCGCAGGAGCGTATCGACCAATCCCATTGACGCGGCTCGTCGCGCGGCTCGTAGGAGCGCCCGGTGAACCAGATCACATGAGTGCGGTTCAGCCATTCATACTCAGGCAGGTTGGTGTCGAGCTCGCCTTCTCCGCCGGGCCCGCCCAATTCGACCGGCACATGGGCAAAGGTGCAGACCCCGAAGGGCGGCAGGCTCGGCCAGGGCGTGATGCGGCGGATCATGGTGCGATAGGCCCGTGCGCAGACAGCGCTCGGGGGGAAGCCACCTGCCATGCAGAGCATGATGGCGCAGTCGATGTCATAGGCCTGCGCCTTCTCAGGGGCTCCAAACACCGCCATCACTCCCATCGCCGCTGCCATCGCCTGTCGTTTCATGTCGCTCTCCCGCAAAAGTTGCGCAGACTATCGCGCAATATGTGTTTATCTGCAATATGTCGTATTGACGACATATGACTTTATGGCCTTAGTGTCGTGAAGTAGAAGGGCTCTCGTGGGGAGAGTCCGAACATGCCGATAGCGCGCAACCAGATCCTGATCACCATCGATGGTGTCAAAGACTTGTCCGAGAAGGGCATCGCGTACCGCTGCCGGTATGAACTCGTGGGGTTCACGGACGATGGCAAGCCGCGCTACCAGTGCATCTACCTGCGCGAGGGCGAGCCGGAAGCCATTCTGGTCTCGACCCGGATCACCCCGCACGGGCCAGAGCCGCGGTATTTCAACATATGGCCAGGTCTCTTCAAACATCATCTCGAGTTCGGTGACGGGCGCGATCTGCGTTTTGGTCCTGACTACAGCATCACCCTCGAGGAGCGCGGCTGACGTCATCGCCTTCGGCCGCGACGGCACGGCCCGGACCTCCGGCTGGACCTTTCATGGCACGCGGCCTGCTTGGGCTGGTCTGGATCATAGCGCTGAGGCCGAAGTCGTTCTGGCCTCGCTGGACGCCACGCCCCCTTCCGGTCGTGACGACATCCTCTCCTTAATCCGGACGACTGCCGTCCGCCACCAAGGAAACAGCGCCCTGCGCCAGGTTGGCCTGGGTGCCGACGACTGGCAGATTCTGTTCCGCGCCCTGGTCGAGGCCGAGAGCAGCTACAACCCAACCGCCGTGAGCCCAAAGGGCGCATACGGTTTAGGCCAGCTGATGCCAGACACGGCCCGTGCGCTCGGCGTCGATCCGCGTGATTCCTCCCAGAACCTCGACGGCGCCGCACGCTACCTGCTCGCGCAACTCGGAACGTTCAAGGACATCGACCTGGCTCTTGCAGCCTATAATGCCGGGCCGCACAGGGTGGTCGGGTATTCCGGTATTCCGCCCTTCGCCGAGACCCGCGACTACATCGCGCGCATCCACCGGATCCGGTCCCAGCTGGCAGGCACGCCCGTTGCCGCGCCAGACATCCCCGTCGCGACCCGCGTGCCTGCCCGCGCGCCGGTCCTTATCGAACTTCAGTAAAACAAGGGAACTTCGCATGCTTCGACATCGCCTCAGCCGCCTCTTGCCTGCCGCCACAACCCTGGCGGCTTTCGCAACACCCGCTCTCGCGCAGGACTTGTCGCCTATCCAGACCATGCTGGAAACCGTCGAGGCCGCGCTGACCGGTCCGATCGGGATCGCGGTTGCCACGCTCGCGGTCATCGGCACCGGTTTCATGTGCATGATGGGACGGCTGAACTGGGGCTGGTTTGCCTCGGTCATCATCGGGATCGTGCTGATCTTCTCGGCCGGCACCATCGTTGACGGCTTCTCCTGAGAAGAGGCCAGTTGATGACTTCCCTGCAATCTCGCATCCTACGGTCGCCTCGAACGCGTTCTGCTTCGCAAACGCTGCCTCGAGCCGACCTGCGGATTCATTTTCATCGCTAGGCAGGGAAGCATCTAAGTGGCAGAACGATCCCCCCTCTTTCTGGGCCTCGCCCGTCCGCCCAAGTATCTGGGCCTCCCCGTCGGATACCTGGTGGTGCTGGCAACAGGGGTCGTTCTGCCGTTCATCTGGACGAAGTCGATGGTCTTCTTCGTGATCGGCCTCGTCGCCTATCCGATCCTCTGGTTCGTCGCCGACCGCGAGCCGCATTTCTTCGAAGTGCTGCGCGTCTCCTATGGATCAGTGCGCCCGACGAAGAACCGGGCCGTGCACGGAGGCGACAGCTTTGGCGCTTGATGCAGGCCCTCTTTCCACTCACGGAACCGCCCTACGTGAGGCGGGCGGCGGGGAGTTCGCGCGGGAGAGCTATCTCGCGGAGCATCTGCCGTATTTTGCGCTCGCGGATGACGATGTCATGGTGCTGCGCGAGGGCGACCTCCTCGCCACCCTGCGCCTCGACGGTCTGAACCCGATGACCACCGAGGATGCACGGCTCGACGCGCTGAAACGCGCGGTCGCGGCCATCGTCGCCCAGACCGGCAACGCCTTCGGTTTCTACATCCACCGCATCTCGGTGCCGCAGGATCTCGGGATGCGCCCCATCGAGGGTGACAGCTTCGCCGCCGCGATCGATGCGCGCTGGCAGGCCCATGTCAAAGACCTCCGACCCGCCAAGCGCCAACTCTATCTCAGCGTCATCCGGCGGCCTGATATCTCGGCCCGCATTCCGCTCCTGCGGGCGCTGGCCCGCAAGGCCTGGGTCAAGGACCGCGCGACCCGAATGCAAGAGCTGAACGAGGTCATGGGCTTCTTCGAGGTGGCGCTGGCGTCGGCCAACCCCGTTAGGCTCACGAAGTCGGGCGGTGAATGGCTGGGCTACCTCAATACGCTGAACGCCGGCAGCTTCTCCCCCATTGCGTTCGGGCGAAGTGCCTTGCCCCTCTCGCATACCCTGAGCAATTGCCGCGCGACCTTTGATGGCGATGTCGTCACCCTGACCGACGCCGTGACCGCTCAGGTCAAATACGGCGCGCTCTTTTCCATGAAAACCTATCCGGCCCTGACGGATGTGACGCTGCTCGACGCGCTCGACCTGCCACTCGACATCGTACTGACGAATTCCTTCAGCCCGATCCCGAACAACATCATGGCCGAACGCATCCAGCGGATCATCCGCCAGATGCACGCCTCAGACGATGCCGCCGTGTCCCTGCGCGAACAGCTGGGACAAGCCGCCGATGATCAGGAGGCAGGACGCATCGCGTTTGGCGACCATCACCTCTCCATCGCGGTGTACGCGCCGGACCGCGACACGCTTGAACGGGCAGCCGCCCAGATCAAGCGCGTGGGTCAGGAGATCATGTCGGTGATCGTCCGCGAAAACATGGCGCTGAAAGCCACCTACTTCGCACAATCCCCCGGCAACTTCGGCTACCGCGCGCGCAAGACGCCGATCTCCTCGATCAACTTCGCCGACTTCGCGGCCTTGCACGGTAGCGTCGAGGGACGCGGCCCCAACCAATCGCCCTGGGGCCAAACCATCTCGGTCCTGCCCACGGTCGGCACCTCGGGATATCGGTTCAATTTCCACGAGGCAGGAGCCCCAAGCAAGGAACCCACCGTCGGCCATACGCTTGTGCTCGGGCGCACCGGCACGGGCAAGACGCTGACCACCGCCTTCCTCGCAGCCCAAGCGCAGCGGGTCGGGGCGCGGCTTTTCTTCTTCGACAAGGATCGCGGCCTCGAAATGGCGGTCCGCGCCCTTGGCGGCCGCTACAACGAAATCCGTGCCGGCGTGCCGACGGGGCTGAACCCCCTCGCCACCGAGACCGACGAGCGCGGCCGCGCCTGGCTCTCGGACTGGCTTGCAACCCTTCTTACGCGCAATGGTACGCTCTCGGGCGAGCAATCCCGCCATATCCAGAGCGCCGTGGGCCAGAACGCCGATGCCGGCGCGGCCCTGCAGCGCTTCGCCAGTTTCGAGACGCTGTTTCAGTCGCTCGATGATGATGGCGAGCTGCAGTCCCGCGTTGCCGAATGGGCGCCGGGTGGGCGCTATGGCTGGGTTTTCGACGAGCCCGAGCGCGGCGCTGGCCTCAAGCTCACGGGCGATATCATCGGGTTTGATATGACCGAGATCCTCGACATGACCACCGAGCGGATGGCGGTGCTCTCCTATATCTTCCGCCAGATCGAACGCGTGGTCGAGGATCGACGTCCGACCATCATCGTGCTCGACGAGGCCTGGAAGCTGCTCGACGATCCGTATTTCGGGGCACGGCTGGAAAACTGGCTGGTGACACTTCGCAAGATGAACTGCGTCGTCATCATGATGACGCAATATCCAAGCCAGCTGCGAGACAGCCGCGTCGGTAAGACCATCGTCGAGACAGTCCCGACCCAGATCCTCTTCCCCAACGACCGCGCCACCATCTCCGATTACGATTTCCTCCGCGTCAACGCCAAGGAGGCGGCCCTCCTCGTCCAGCCCACCATTGGCCAGCGCATCGCCCTTGTCCGCTCGGCGGGCGACAGCGTTTTTGTCGATGCCGACCTTTCGGCCCTCGGCGACCTCCTCCCCATCCTCGGCGGCGGCGCCACTGGGGAGGCCCGCGTGCCTGCCGATTGGCGCGCCAATCCCGATTTCTGGAGACATGTGATATGAATTTCAAACCCCTTCTCGCGCTTTGCGCCGCCGCAAGCCTGTTGTCGGCTTGCGAGAAGTACACCGAGAAAACCTCGCCCTGTTTCGGACGCAGTGGCGAGCCGCAGGTGACGCGCGCCGCGTTTTCGGTCTCGACCATGGGCGCACCGGCTCAGGAGACGGCCAAACCCGACTGCACTTTCGAACCCCTGCCCCGTCCGGAATGAGCCGTGTCGCGATCATAACCGCGGGGCTCTGCCTCGGTCTTGGCGCTTTGCCCGCGCATGCCCAGGGCGTGCCGACGCAGGACAATTCGGCGATCGGGCGCGCCATTGCCCGGGTGACGGCGCTGGCCGAGGATCTGGGCGTCCAGCAGGACAAGGATCGGACGGAGTCCACGTTGGCCGATGTCCAAGCCGACCAGCTGCGCGTCCTCGAGGAGATGACGGCCGCGATCACCGGCCCCGGATTTGGTATTCGCGCGCTCGAGGGCAATGCGGATTTCGGGGTGGCGGCGGTCTATCCCAATTCCGATCCAAGCCCGATGAACAGCCGCCTCTTCGGCGAAGGCCGCGAGACGGTCGAGATGATGATCGTCGAGGTTGCGGGCGAATTCGCAGGCGCGCCCGGTGTGGCCCGCGCGGGTCTCTCGGCCACCCAGTGGCGCTGCCTCTTCCAGGCCCTGATCAAACAGGAGAGCCGCTTCAACGTCGCCGCCGAAAGCCCGGTCGGAGCCTATGGTCTCACGCAACTCATGCCTGGCACCGCCTCCGATCTCGGCGTCGACCGCTATGACGTGAAAGACAACCTGCGCGGCGGCGCGCGCTACATCACCACCCAGCTCAACCGTTTCGGCAACATTCCCCATGCGCTTGCGGCCTATAACGCAGGCCCCGGTCGGGTCATCGAATATGGCGGCGTGCCGCCCTTTGCCGAAACCCAAGGCTACGTCCGCAACATCTCCAAGTTCTATAACGAATACCTCGCCGTGGTGGGCGGTGCCGACGCGCTCGGGACGCTCTCGCCCTCGGATTTTGCCCTGGCCGAATATGCCAGCATCTCCGAGGCGGGCGTCTATTATGCCGCCGACAGTTCGGCCACGACCGAACAGGTCATCAATCGCCTGCGCGCGATCATCCTGCAGATCGATGCTCAGCCCAATGCCAAGGCGGCCTGGGAGCTCAACACCTACGCCAAGGCCGAGATCGGCCGCATCCTCAATCTCCGCGTCCGGCTGATGGCCGCCAACCAGCAGCGCGAGGCGGCCTATGCGCAGCACCTCGTCGCCGACCGGCTGGCCGAGCGCGACTTCATGCAGATGGGAGTTCCCGAATGAGACAGCTTCTCCTGACCGCCGCGGCGGTCGCCACGCTCGCGTTTGCCTCGCCCGCCACGGCCCAAGGCGTGCCGACCTTCGACGGCTCGCAACTTGGCCAGCTTGTCGCGCAGCTCGAGCACATGGCTGAGGACCTGAATGTCCAGATGCAGCAGCTCGCGACCATGCGGCTGGAATTGGAAACCCAGCTCTCGCAGCTCACCAACCTCGAGGCGCAACTGACCTCGCTCATTGAAGGCAGCGGGCTCGGAGAACTCTTTGCCACGGTCGAAGAATTCCGCGCGCTGCGTGGCAAACTGGTCGCCCCCCTCAACACCGCGCAGTCTTTGGCCAGCGGCGATTTCCTGAGCGGGTTCAATCCGGGCGCGGAATTGTCAGCGTCCGTCGAACGGGTGCTCTCGGGCAGCGGCTTCACCTCGGAGCGCCTGAGCACGCTCTCGGGCTCCGATCAGCCTGCCGACAACCGCATCGCCACCTCGGCCGGGGCCAGCGCCATGCTGTCCGTCGCCGCGCAGGAAAGCCACGAAGAGGCGGGCCAAAGCCTCGAACGGCTCGAGACCATGGTCGGGCTGATCGACGATCAGGACGGGCTGAAGGCCGCCGTCGATCTTAACACCCGCGTCACCGCAGAGCTTGGCATCATCCTGACCCAGATCTGGCGGCTGGAAGCGGCGCAAGGCGTAAGTGCCGGCCAGCTTGGCGTCGTCGATGCCGCGACCCTCGCGGATGAACGCAAGTTCCGGTCAATGGCGGTGGATCCATGAGTCGCCTCATGACCCACAGCTTGAAAACTTTTCGATCTCTTGGTCTCGCGGCGCTTGTCTTGGTTGCCCTGCCTTGTGCCGTGCTAGCCCAGACCCTGAGCACAGACCCCTCCAGCGAAACGCCCTTCAGCTCGATGGCCATCGCGCAGGATGAGGCCGACGCATGCCGTGTTCCGAAACCGCCCGCCGATCTGGCTGCGACCGCCTATTTGCGCAACGGCTACCGTGCGATCCTGCGCATCCTGATTGCCGAAGAAGCCCTCGCCTCGGAATCCTGCACCTGCCTGCTGGATCAGTTCACCTGGGATCAGGCCTTGGGCGCCCTCCCCCGGTTCCAGACCTCGGACAACCCACGCCTGCCCTTCAAGGTTCTCGATCTCTACGCGCAGGCCGACGCGCTCGAGGCGCAAGTTGTGGAGGCCTGTGCCGAGTAAATGGGGGTAATTCGCGACATCCTGAGCCAGGTCGACGCCGCGGTAGATACCGTGGCGCAGGACGGCTTTGTCTCCTCGGCGGGTGCTGTCGGCGACGTGATCTCCGCCGGGGCCGCGCTCCTTGTCGTGCTTCTCGGGATCAACGCGGTGATGCAACTCCGCCCCCTGCCCTTCGGCACCGGCTTTGCCTTCGGGATGAAGATCGCACTGGTCGGCATATTCGCGCAGAGCTGGGACAATTTCAGCGTGATCTATGACATCGTCACGCGGGTGCCTGACTCCGTCGGCGCCTCCATCCTGGCGCTTACCGGCTCGGGCGACGAGGCCGGGGTATATGAGAGCCTCGACAATATGGTCGCCCGCATCACCGCCTATGGCGATACGATCGGCGACCGCGCGGGCTGGGTCTTTGGCGCGGTCCTGGGCGCAATCTTCTTCGTCCTCTCCGCCGTTTTCGCTGCCGTCACCGCCGGGATTATCGCCTTCGCCCGCATCGTCTTCGCGCTGATGATCGTGATTGCCCCCTTCATGATCGTGACCTCGCTTTTCAAACCGACCCAGTCCCTCTTCGAGGCCTGGACCCGCGCCACCATCGGCTATGCGCTCATGCCCGTCGCCGCCGCCGGAGCCGCGGGCATCATCGTCGCCATCGCAGAAGCCATCGGCGACGCCTCCGCCGATCCGGGTGACGTCGAAACCGTCAGCCTCATCCTGCCCTTCCTCGTGATCCTGATCCTCAGCGCCGGGATTATGGCCTCGGTCCCCTACATCGCCTCCAACCTCACCGGCGTCGTCGGCATTGCCTCGAATGCCGTGGGTCTCACGGGCCTTGCACGTCAGGGGTTCGTGAATACGCGCCAGTATGGCTCGGGTGCCGCCTCGCGCCTCGTCACCGGCAAGTCCCCACGTGAGCTGAACCAGATGGCGAACGCGGGCGTGGTGAAGACCGGCGAGATGATCCGGCAGAGCCCCGGCGCGCTTCTCTCTGCCGCCAAGGCCTTCCGCAAACCCTGATGTGAAAGACGATTGACTTGAAGAAGAAGGTACTTAGTTCTTCCGCGCCTGACCGCGACGCCTTTGAAGCGGATTTCATCTACGGGCCTCGGCGGCGCGAGCGCTTTGCGTGGTTCGTCGCGGCGGCTGGCGTGCTGGTGGGCGTCGCCGGCATGGTCGCGGGTGCCAGCCTCTTTCCGCTCAAATCGACCGAGACCTTCGTGGTCGTCGTGGACAAGGAAACCGGCGAGATGGACCGGGTCGCCGCCGTGCAGGCGCTGAGGCTGTCGGAGAGCGACGCCATCATCCAGGCCAATCTCGTGGCCTATGTCGACGATCGAGAGACCTATGATCTGACCGACGGCGAGCAGCGCATCAACTCGGTGCTGGACCGTTCGGACGGCGACGCCGCGCGCACGCTGCGCGATCTCTGGTCCTCGACCAATGAGGACTACCCGATCACCGTCTATGGGCGCGACGCCAAGATCGAGGTGGTCATCAAGTCCGTGAACCAGATCGAGCGCGGCGTGGCCCAGGTCCGCTTCACCCGCACGCTACGCCGCCCCCGCGATACCCGCACCGTGACGCGCTCTTACGTCGCCACCGTCGGCTACGATTTCCAACCCGAAACCCGCCAGCGCCTTCAGGACGTCTGGGCCAACCCCTTGGGCTTCGTGGTGACCTCCTACCGCGTCGACGCCGAAACCCTGGAGAATTGACCAAGATGAAATCCCTGCCCGCGCTCCTCCTGGCGCTTGCCATGCCTGTTGCCGCACTCGCCGAGGCCACCCCCCAAGGCGGCCCGCTCGACATCCGCATCCGCACCGCCGTCTACAATGAAAACCAGGTCTATCGGATCGAGACCGATCTCAGGCATTCGACGACGATCCATTTCGGGGCCGGGGAGAGGTTCGAGGCGGTGATTGTCGGCGACACTGAGAGCTTTCAGGTCGATCCGATCCCCGAGCTCGGCAATGTGCTCACGATCAAACCGCATGTGGCGAATGCCTCGACCAACATGACGGTAATCACCAACCGCCGCACCTATTCCTTCCACCTGCGCGAAGGTTCGATCCCGAACCGCACCGGCATGTTCTTCGAGGTCCGCTTCCGCTACCCTGACGAGGAACGCCGCGCGGCAGGCGCCACCCAACCCAAAGGCTTTGAGGCCCCGCGCAACTACAACTACCGCGTCTCGGGCGAAGGTGACTTCCGCCCCAGCCATATCTACGACGACGGGCGCTACACGTACTTCGTCTTTCCGGAGAACGGTCGCCAGCCCGCCCTCTTCAAGGCCGATGACCAGGGCCGCGAACGCACGGTGAACTGGACCCAGCAAGGCAATACCGTCCGCGTGCTCGGGGTGAACACCTACTGGACGCTGCGCATCGGCGATGAGGCGATCTGCGCCTGGCGCGACGAAAGCGCGATCTACGTGAGCAACTGACCATGGCCGATCAAACCCCTCCCGACCTGCAGGACCGTCTCGATCAATTCAGCCAGCGCGGCAAATCCAAACGCGGCAACAGCCTCGGGGTCGGCGCGCTCGCCGCCGCCCTCGCCCTCGGCGGGGCCGGGGTCGCGTATTTCTTGGCCACCGGGTTGCAAGAGGGCGATAGCGCGCTTGAGACCTCCGATGTCGAGACCTTCCAGGACCGTCGCCCCGGCACCGGCGGGCGGCTGGAGTTTCCGCCTGACGAGACCGAGCAACGGGTCAATGATGCGCTGATCGCCGTCGAGGAAGCACTCGAGGTGCCCACGGCCCCTGCCCCGGAGGCAAGCGCCGAGGTGCTGGCCGAAATAGCCAAGCTCCGCGAGGCCCTCGCCGCAAGCCAGGCCGCGCGCAATTCAGAAATCCAGTCTGCCGTCGCTGACCTGCGCGAAGCCTTCGACGAGCAGAAGGCGGCCTTGGAAGCACTTATAGCGGAGAAGGAGGCCGAGTTGGCCAACCTGCAGCGCCAGACCGAGACCCGCATCGAAGGGCTGCAGGCCATGCTTGATGCCGAACGCGCGCAACGCGAGGGGCTCGAGGCTGAGCTCGACCGCGAAGGGCTGATCGCCGATCAACGCCTGCTCGAAGAACGCCGCCGCCAGGAAGAGGAGCAGCGCCAGCGCGAGGCCGAACGGGTCGCCGAGGAGCTTCTAACCGCGCAGATCAAATCCCCCGCCGTGGTCTATGCCGACGGTCCACGTGGTGGTACGAGTGGCGCGGCGGTGGCCGATCCTGCAGCCGCTGGCGCAAGTGGACCGGTCCTCTCGGGCAATGAACAGTTCCTGCAGAGTGCGCGACCGCTCGAAGTGCAAGAGGCCGCGCGCCTCACGCATCCTGAACGCACGCTGACCCAAGGGTCCGTCATCCAGGCGGCGCTTCAGACCGCCATCAACAGCGATCTGCCGGGCTCCGTTGTGGCGGTCGTCTCCGAACCGGTCCCGGCGTTTTCCGGGGACCGGATCCTGATCCCCCGTGGCTCCCGCCTTTTTGGCCAGTACCGCTCCGGCATCGAGATGCACCAAAAGCGCATCCTGATCCTATGGACCCGTGTCCTGACGCCGGACGGCACCTCGATGGAAATCGCCGCCGTCGGCGGGGACCAGCTTGGCCGCTCAGGCCTCACTGGTCTTGTCGATACCAAGTTCGCCGAGCGCTTCGGCGGGGCCGCGCTGATTTCCGTGATCGGGGCGGCACCATCCGTGGCGGCGGAAAGTGCCAACAATGAAACCACAAGCATCGTCCTTGGCGATGTCGGCAGCGACCTGCAGGATGCGGTTGGATCGGTTATTGCCGAGCAGGTTTCGATCGCGCCGACGATCTATGTCGATCAGGGCGCCTCGGTCACCGTGCTCGTGGACCGGGATGTGGTGATTTACTGATGGAGCAGGCATCACCAGCCTCATACCTCGAGCGCTATCTCGATCCATTCCGCGACCTGCTGAGACGCGATGACGTGGTCGAGGTCGCGATCAACCCGGACGGCAAGGTCTGGCTCGAGGTCGCGGGGGACGCCACCATGCGCCACGAAGGTCAGACCGTGGACCGGACCACAGCCCTCAACATGGCCCAGACCATCGTCGGCGATGCCAAGGCCCGCGTCTCTGAAAAGAACCCCCTCGTGTCCGGCAAGGTGGAATATGCGGGCCGCCCCCTCCGGGTCCAGGTCGCCGTGCCGCCCGCCATTGATCGCGGGGCCTCGATCACCATCCGCCTCTTCGCCTCGGGCAGCGTCCGGGACTACGCGCCGACCTATCTCTTCGGCAAGGCCGTCTCGCTCGATGCGCTCCGCGCCGAGAAGATGAAAAACATCGCCTCCCTCGCCGAAGAGAACCTTGAGGCCGCGCTGCAAACCCTGGTCGAAGCGCGGCTCAATGTCCTGATCAGTGGCGGCACCTCGACCGGCAAGACCACCTTCGCCCGGCACCTTCTGACGCATTTAAACGAACACGAACGGCTGATCACCATCGAAGACGCCTTTGAGCTTTTCCCCGGCCAGCCGAACACCGTCGCCCTCTTGGCCGACCGCGGTGCCGGGTCGCAACGCAGCGCCAACGCCCTCCTGCGAGCCTCCCTCCGCATGCGTCCCGACCGGATCATCGTCGGCGAGTTGCGCGGTGCCGAGGCGCTCACCTATCTCGAAGCGATCAACACCGGCCATGGCGGATCGGTCTCAACCATCCACGCTGAAACCGCGGAACTGGCCATCGACCGGTTGGCGATCATGGTGCTGCAGGCAGGGACGCCGCTGACATTTGCCGAGGTGCGGGAATACATCCGGAAATCCATAGATGTGATCGTCCAGCTCGGGCGGGTCGAGGGGAAGCGCGGGATTACGGAGTTCTATCTGCCGGGTGAACGAAGCCATTGAACGTTGACGCATTGAAAGCAGATTAGCGACGTCTTGAGTGCAGTGATATCGGTGAAACGTTCGGACACACATGGCGCAACGATCACCCTATGACATAGCAACTATCTGTTCCTGGCTTCGAAGGAGAGGTGGCTGTCGCCTAGACGCCGTGCTGAAAGATCGGGGGGCGCCTATTGTCCCAATCCTCTCGGTTCAAGAAGATTCGGTACGAGTTGAGGTGGAAGGCGGCATTTCCGAGATCCTTCACCGGATCTAGGGTTTCAACATGGATGAAGTGGCGATAGGAGACCCGGAATCCGTCGCCAGGTGCCGCACGGAAGTGAATGCCCTGGGGCCCGATCGTCAGACATGCCTCTTGCTGCGGATCGTTCATCTCAGACAGCGAAGAAGCCGCGAAATCAGGCTGCAATATCCAGTCGGTTCCAAAGGAGATACACCACTCGTCCGCTTCCCACTGGAATATCCGATGCCAATTGGCTTCGCCTTCACGCCCAAAGTCAGGGTTCAATAGCAGAACCGTCGGTTTGTCGTTGGGCTGATCCAATGGTTCGGAAAGCTTAATGCCATAGATTGGCTGATGGCCGTACCTCTTGAGGAGAAACAGCGTACCTTTCGGCTCCTCGGCGAGAGCGGCTGATTTTACGTTCAAAGTGCTTCGCATATGTGGTGTCCCTCACGAGCCTTCATTCCCAACCCCTCCGGATATCGGTTCGATAACATTCGGGACAATGCACCGCGCTAGTCGGCCGCTTTTCACGGCGGGCCTCGCGACGTTCGTACTCATCAAGCACTTCGACTTCGAAGCGGTGCCCACAATTGTTGCAGCGGAAATGAACACGCTCAGTCATAGCTGATACCTGCGTTACCAATGAACTCATTCCAGAGCACCTCAGCCGCTCGCTCTGGAGTCAGCCGTTCATCAGCTCTACCGAAGACGTTCATGGTTTGAATCAGGAATTGCTCGTAATCATCGGCCGAAATGTTGAAACCGCCGTTTGCTGTGTTGTCACCGGCGTTTTCGCTGAACGAGTAGTAAATATCGCCCAGGGCGACCTGCGAGCTACGGCAGTGCACCGAGATGTGGGCCGTACCATTTCGATGGCCGCTGTTGACAACCGTTGCCCCAAAAGAGGTCGCACTTCTGTCAACGAAACGTCCGCGCAATCCATCGATTGAGTCCATTTCGATGATCGCTCGTCGGAAGTAATCCTTGAAGGTGGCGAAGGCAGCATCGCGGAAATCACCCTTGTCGATTTGGTCGAACTGCCGCTTTGCTCGGTAGCGTGCCATCGAGGGGCGTGTGGCCGACGGCTCATGGGCTACCTCCGCCGCAGCTGCAGGTACAGCTTCAGCTTCGATGATGCGTCGAAGCTCCTGCACGACATTTAGGTAAGCGGTGTTTGGATTGGCCCATGCGCTGATCGCCTTGCCGTCAGTCGGCACGGCCTTCAGTTGGCGCAACTCCCTCATCGCTTTCCAATCGCATTCCTCCACGATGATCGGCACTACACGGGCGGTCCCTGCGGCGTGGCGTTCAAGCGCGCGTCTCATTTCGCGCTCGACACAGTAGTCGGATGCGATGAAGTCGGGGCTCACCAGGAGCAGGAACAGGTCGGAAGCCTCCAGTTCCCGTTCAATCTCAGCGTCCAGTTCGCCACCAGCCAAGATGTTGCGATCATACCAGGTCTCAATACGCCCTTCCCTTGTAAGGTTCTTGAGGTGGACGTGCAGCCGATCAAGCGCGGCCTTGTCGTTATGGGAATAAGAAATGAATGCCCGCATCTGCTCAACTCAAATGTTTAATGTTTGTTCATGATTTACCCAAAGCGCTACCTACGTGAGACACGGCCTGTAGCGCTTGAGCCCGAAACCACTGTAATACTGTCTACAGTCAGCGCTTCTTGTTCGACTGGGACAACACCGAAGCGGCAAGTGTCTTTGTCTTTTCAGAATAGCGATCGCTGCGAAGTACCTTTGACGCGAGGTCCTCCATTTCCGCTCCGGTTTGCCGATTGGTCTTTGACTGAGACAACGCCGAACCAGCAAGCTTGCGGGCGATCTGTGAAGAGCCAGGTTTGAAAAGGGTGTCTGCTGCAAGCGAGGCAACCTTGGTCGAAGTTCCTTTACGATTTACCGCCATACTATCCTCCATATGGTGTTTTGTTTGCTTCTAGATACTAGATGTGGGATTGGAGCCAACTTTTCGCAAGCTTCATCAGTGACATTTAAAATGGCAGCCTCGCCTCAAAAAGGTCTGGCGTGTCTTCGTCGCGCCGCCTGCTCAGGCCTTCACCAAGATGCAGGCACGGATGTTTGATACGTGTCAGGCCTTTGCCGCCCTCAAAATGGACCCACCCTCCTCTGGGCATGCCCACGCTTACGATCAGCGCCCCGCATATTGGACAAGTCCGCCTAAAGGATGCGCCCTTCTTGCTTTCACGATCGCCTCGAACTGCCCAACCTCCGCGAACGGATACCGTGCGCCCTGTCGACAGACGGCGGGTGTGTGCCTTCCTGTAATACCAACGGTCCGTCATCCCAGCCCCCTCCTTTCCTCGACCCGGCTGCCGCTCGGGGTCGAACGCACGTAGAAGCCTTGTGGAATAGCCTCTTGCACCAGCCCTACATGGGATATCAGGCCCACGGCACGACTGCCCTCTGTCAGCGCGGCAAGAACTTGGATCACTTGATCCAGCGTGCCCGCCCCATTCTCGGTGTCGAGGCTCCCAAAGCCTTCGTCGATAAAGATTGTGTCCATCCGGATCTTGCCCGAAAGGCTCTCGACCACATCAGCTAGCCCAAGCGCGAGGGCCAGTGCCGCGATAAAGGTCTCGCCGCCTGACAGCGTGGCTGTCGGGCGCGCCTTGCCGGTGTTGATGTCGAAGACCTCGATTTCGAGCCCACGCTTGCCGCGACCGCCAGATGCCTCGAGCCCGCGCGTTAGCCGGTAGCGACCACGTGTCATTGGGTCGAGCCTCATATTCGCCGCCTCGAGAACCTGGTCGAACATTGCTCCGATCGCGAAGGTCTCGAGTGTCATCTTGAAATCGTTCTTGCCGTTAGCCAGATCGGCCAGCCCCCGAAGCGGACCGGTCTCGGTTTCGAGCCGCTCGGTTTCGGTCAGAGCCGCGGCAAGCGATTCCTTGAATTTGGCCAGTGACGATACATCCGTTCTCGCTGTGGCAAGTGCAGCGTTGGCCGCGTTCAAGGTCTGGGTGGCGTCTGCCAACGCCAGCTGTAGCGGGGCAAGATCCGGGCGTTCACGATCTGCACAAGCGGCTATGGCGTTCTGCAATGTCGTGCGAGCAGCGATCAATCCATCGCGGTGATCGGTCACCTTCTTGCGGTCGGCGTCGAGAGTCGGGAAATGGCTCTTGCAGGCATCATATCCCGCTTTGTCCAGCCCAACCTCGGTAAGCCGAGCGACAAAATCACCTTGTGCCTTCTTCACGCGCTGCTGCTGCCCGTCGCGCGCCCGCTTCGCTGCTTCTAGCTGCTCTTGCGACCGGGTGAGCACTTCACTGGCGGCTCGGTCCTGTTGCGTCGCCACTTCCAGCGCCTCGGAGAGTTGCCTTTGCTCTCTCTGCAAAGCCTCCCGTCGAACGACAACCGCCTCGGGCGTGCGCAGACCTTCCGGCAGGGCCTCGATCACTGTGTCCAGCTTGGCGCGCGCGCCGGCAAGAGCGGTCTCAGCCTTTCCCGCAGCGGTGCGCGCCGTAGCCTCGGCAGTTTCAGCCTCGGTCAGTTTCAGCTTGAGTTGAGCCAACTGCTCCGCCATCGTGTCTACATCGACCGCTTCTCCGAGCTCGGCGACATCGCCTTCAAGTCGTGCGATTTCAGCTTCGAGTTCCACCAACGTGCGCTCAGGACTTTCCTGTTCCTCCAGCGACCGCTTCTTTTCGTCGAGCCGGATTCGAAAATTGCCGAGTTCGCTTTCGGCCCGAACTCTGGCTTCGGACGCAGTTCTCGCCAGAACCTGCGCGCTCCGAAATGCTTCGGTCAAACCAGATTGTTCGGGCGTACCATGGGCAGGCGCAGGATGATCATGGGAACCACAGACAGGGCAGGGCGCCCCTTCGGTCAACTTTTCCGCGAGAATGATCGCTTGCGTGCGCGAAAGCCGTGCCTCGGCATCTACCAAGTCCGCGTCAGCGGTTCGCGTCGCATCGGTTCTTGTCGCCAATTCGTTCGATGCCGCTTCGACATTTCGTTGGGCATCAGCGACAGCTTCTTGCGCCTTAGCATACGCCGCTGCCTTGACCCTTTCTCGGTTGACCTCGGCCAGCTCACCGGTCAGCTGGCCTAGCTCCGTTTCGGTCTTTCGCGCTTGATCAAGCGCCAGATCGGTCTCATCGCGCTGAGACTTGAGCTTCTCTCGGGCATCTATGGCCTCGGTCAGAGCCTTTTTCGCTGAAGCTTCGTCCTCCGCAGCTTCGTCAAACGCGCGTCTAAGATCCGCTGCCTGCCCGACCTGCTTCTCGATCGCCTCCAACCTTGTCAGGTCAGCCTGAACTTGTTGCCGTCGGTCCTCGCCAGACTGTGCCTCAGCAAGTTTCTTTTCCGCCAACTCCTTCACGCCAGTGGCGATCTTGAGTTCTGCCTCGGCCTTCGTGACAGCCTCCACCGCATTCAGGCTTTCCTGCTCCGCATCGCACCAAGCCGTCTCAAGATCACGGGCCTGCATGGCATTCCGGACAGCCTCAATCCGCTTGGCCAGTTCTTCGACCTCGCCCGTTTTCCTTTCTAGATCATCGAATGCCTGCTGTGCCGTGTCGACAGCAGAAAATGCTGTCGCGATTTGCTCGCCTTCGGTCAGAGCTTTGCGCGCGGCTTCGGTAGCCATCGCCGCGCCGTGCTGAATTCCCTGCTTTTCTTCGACTTTTGCTTCGGCTGCGGCAATCCCGAGTTCTAACGCCTCCGCGCTCTCAAAACCACGTTCCTCGAGTCGAGCCACGTAGAGAGCGCGCTGGTCGCGCAACGCTCGTTCTGCCTCTGAGGCTTCTTCTTTCAGCCGTGCGGCGAGATCGCGATAGATCTTCACGTCGAAGAGATCCCGCAATATCTCGACACGCGCATCCGTTTTTGCCGCCAAGAACGTCTCGAACTTGCCTTGCGGTAAGAGCACGATCTGTCGAAACTGTTCTGCCCCGTAGCCAAGCAGCGCCTCGACCTGCTGCCCCACTAGCGAGACCTTCTTTTCCGCAATGACACGGCCAGACTGACTCGGACCAAGAGTGTCCACCGGAATCCCGGTGACGTCGAACAGCGAGGCTTCTGCGGCGTCCTCAGTGGTCCCTTCACCGCGCGCCTTTGGACGTTCCTGCGCCGGACGACGACGGATCAGGTAGGTCTTGGCGCCCAGCTCAAAGACAAATTCCACTTCGGTAGGTAGATCCGACGCGGCGTGATCCGAGCGTAGTGAACGTGGTTCCTGATCAGTCTTGGTCGGCGCCCCGAATAGCGCGAAGGACATCGCCGAAAACAGCGTCGACTTTCCCGCGCCGGTCTGACCATAAATTCCGAACAGACCCGTCTCCAGCGCGGACCGGAAATCGACTACCTCGGTTGTCGCAAATGGCCCGAAGGCTTGAAGCGATAGGCGAACGGGTCTCATGTCTGCTCCTCCCCGGAGGATGCTGCGTGGAGCTTTTCCGCGACGATCGCGACTTCGGTGGCGTTTGGTTCCCGGCCGCGCACAACTTTCACGAAGTCGTTAATCATCTCGATTGGCGTGACCGCGGCCCGCCCGCTGCCGAGCGCCTTGGTCTCCGCAGCGCGCTCCTGCCGGGCATAGGCCAGATGGCAAGCATTGGGATAGGTCGCGCGTAACCGCTTCATCGGATCGATCAGAGGGTTTTCATCCGTCAGGATAGCCTGGATGAAGTCATCAGACGGCGTTCCTGCCAGAAGATCCGAGAATGCCCCGGTAAGCGAGCGGACCTGCCGGATCGGTCGGAACGGTACGGTGCGGATGTCGACACCTTCAGCTTTCAGATCGACGACAGTCATGGATTTTTCGTTTCCCACCTCGTCGAAACCGAAAGCGAGCGGTGCGCCGGAGTAACGAGTATGGCTCGCGCCCACTTCCTGCGGCTTGTGCAAATGCCCCAGTGCAACATAGTCCACCCCATCGAAGACATCGGAGGGAACAGTTTCGATGCCCCCGACTCGCGTCAGGGCGCGCTCGGTCTCGCCGACCGCACCCCCCGCGACGAAAGCATGGGCCACGACGACCCAACGCGCCCCATCAGGCACCTGCCCCCTCGCAGCTGCGATCTGGGCGGCAACTACCTCCGCCGGCGCACTAATGCTTTCATCCCCGAACACCTCGCGTGCGGCGTATTCATAGGAAAAAGGCAGCGCGGAAAAGGCGACCTCGCCATGCGCGTCACGCAGCACCAGCGGCTCTTCCACCGCATCGGCAATCCCGCGCACCAGCACACGAGACGCGGTGGAAAAGACAGACATTGCCTCGATCCGGTCGCCAGAATCGTGGTTTCCAGAGATCATAACCACAGCGGCTTCGGTCTCCTCTGCCACGCGTTTGAGGAAGCGATTGAACTGCCGAATCGACGAACTGGGCGGCGAGGCACGGTCAAAAACGTCCCCGGCGATGACAAGAACATCGACCCGATCGGCGACAAGCGTTTCAAGGATCTGACCCAGGATGACCTCATGATCCTCCTCGAGGCTCAACCCCATGAACTGCCGCCCCAGGTGCAGATCTGCCGTATGAAGTATTCGCATCAGATCAATCCATTTTCTATACGTATAGTAAATGTATGGACTATGCGAGCGGAGTCAAGTATTACTCGGCGTATGAGCCTGAAAGCCCTCAAACACGCGCAACGCGAGCGAATTTTGTTCCTCGACCAATGTCTGACCTGGAGAGGTCAGGCGAACCGCCGCGACTTGATCGAACGCTTCAATATCTCGATGGCACAGGCTGCGGTTGACTTTCGAACCTATCTTTCTCTGACGAATACGCCACCGGTCTACGATGCCGCAGTGAAGGCCTATTTCTCGACCGGCGACCACTGCGCATTGACTGAGGCTGGCCCGGAACAAGTTTTCGAATTACTTGATAGCAAGGCGACATCGCTTGGCGCGAGCATCCCGCTTCCCACTCGCGTGATGGATTCCACCGTTGTCGCACAACTCTACCGCGCCAGGATGGGCGAACGCGACATCCAGATTACCTACACCTCGATGACAAGCGGCCTATCCGACCCGCAGTGGATCAGTCCAGTTCAGTTCCATTTTGACGGAGAGGCAATTTATCTCCGCGCCTGGAGCTATAATCACGAGGCGTACCGCGATTATCTCCCAATACGAATAACGAGACAAACTGAGATGAAAACGCGGGAGCGGCCTGCTCCCCTGCCTTTTGACACGGACTGGAACAGCTTGGTGCGCATGTGGATACGCCCGCGTTCAGATCTATCCGATGCACAAGCGCGAGCCGTCCGGCTAGAGTATGGCTTTGACGAAAAGACGCACTTACTGATCGAAACGCGCAAGGCGCTCGTGTTTTATGTCGTTAGACGATGGCGACTGAACCAGGAAAAGGCGCGTTTGGAATTGGAAACAGTTGAAGAGGTGAATGCATGAATGGTCTTTTCGAAAGGTGAAGTTCTGACCAACTCCGGAATTGAGCTTTAAGGACTGAATATGATGCCCCATTCGCTCTTCGAAATTCGCACAGTCGCGTTGCTCGCTGGAAGCGAGTGGCGGGAATGGGTCGACCAAGGTCAATAGCATCTACCTTGGTCAAATATTTTTCAGGTTTCACTCTGACGACCTAGGGGGGGGTGGGCGGCGACAAAACAGTTCATGGACGAGCGAGGCGAGATGACACATGGCAATACTTGATCCCGACACCAACCAGCGCGTCCCCTTGGATCGCGATCTTGCAGAGCGATATGCGAAAGAGGTGAACGCTTTTAACGCGACCGAGTGCCAGCACACGCGCAGCGAACTTCGTCGTGGCTTCAACAAGGGCGGCGGGCCAATCGTCAAAAAGCAGTGCCTCGACTGCGGCTTGCTTCTGGGCAACCCGGTGAAGCGCACGACCGAGACTGAACTATTGCCCGAGATCGACGAAGCGCACAACCCGGACTACGAGGCGAAACGGAAGGGCGAGTGGGACACAGTGCGCCGCCGCTACGTCGCCATCCAAGAGAGCCGGTGGCGCGGCAGTGTTGAGGGCAAATCATACTTCCAAAGATCTCATGCCGACTATCTTGCATCCCGCGAGTGGGCCGAACGGCGATCGCTAGTGATGGATCGTGCTGCTGGCCTATGCGAGGGGTGCCGCAAAGCGCGAGCAGCCGAGGTACATCACCTCAGTTATCGCAATTGGGGTAGCGAGTTTCTGTTCGAACTAGTGGCATTGTGTGGCGACTGTCACGACCGCATCCACCGCTTGAATGAAGACCGCGAGACAGGTTGCACCGGCTGCGTGCACGCTGGGGACGATGGCGAGTGGTGCCATCAGTTTGGCATGCCTAGTGGCGCCGCTTCAATTCCTGGCGGAGCCTGCGGCAGCGACCGACAAGGTTTTGTAGACGCAGAAGACTATGGGTGAGCGCACTACAATTGTCGCCTACTGCAATTCGCACACCTGTCCTTTGGACGTTTCACAACGTGACCACCCTCATCCACCCAATAACTCCTCAATGAAATCCTCCTGCCGGTCGAGCGCTGCCTCCCATTCCTTCGGCACGGCAGCTTCCCGGTCGAGCGTCTCGAGCTCGGGCTGCCCGCGCCCCGCCTCCATCGCCAATACGCTCATCGTGCGCGCTTCGCGCCGCTGTGATCGGTCCCGGACTGATGCGCGTTCGGTTGGTTTCGCCTGCTCGTCTGCGCCGGCATTATCACTACCGTCGTTACCCCAAGGCCCCACGCCCTTCACACACGGCGGATAGGGGAACGGCTTGCCCTCCTGGCGGATCAACATCCCCTTGAAGAAGGGATCATCGTAATACTTGATCCGGCTCGCCTTGATCGGATGCTGGGGCGAGGCGAGGATGATGACCTCGTCGGGGTCCATCAAGCGCGCCTCTGTTTCGGACAGAAGCGGTCGCTCTTCCAGCCGCTCTGACGTCGAAGTCGCGCCGAGGAATCCTTTGTTGCGGCCATACATCCGGGTGACCGCCTCGCGGGTGGTGCTGCCGACCGCGGCCGAAACCTCTTTTACAGTGCGCTGGTCACGCGGGGTGATGTAGAGCTTGAGCCCCGCCCCGTTCTCGAGGCTTTCGCGACCCTCGGGGCCGTAGATCCGGTCTAGCGAGGCCAGCGACTGCGCAATCATCGCGACGCGGCCGCCATAGCTTGCCAGCGAATGGATCGCGCGCTCGAGATAGGGCATGGCCCCCATCTGCTGGAATTCGTCGATCATCATCATGACAGGCCAGGGCTCATCCGGGCCGGGCTCGTTCAGCCGGATCGACGCGATGAGATCGGCGAACATCAGACGCAGGAGCGGGGCGAGGGTGGCGATGTGATCCTCGGAGACCGCGATGTAGAGCGACTGTGAGGTCTTGCGGAAGGTCGAGAAATCGAAATCACTCGCCTCTGTGGCCGAGCGCACCGCCGGGTTGTCCCATTGCTTGAGGCCGGCCGTCATCAGCGCCTGAATGTTCGAGGTCAGCAGGCGCGATGAGGCCGAGGCCGCGTTGGTCCAGAGCTCGCGCAGGATGTCTTCCTCGGCCTCGTCTGCATAGGTCTTGTATTGCGCGTTCTTGTACTCGCCCCCGGCGACGATCTTGTTCACCTCGCCAAGGTTCGGTGTGCCGCGCTGGATCGCCAGCAGGCAGGCCGCGACAAAGATCGACTTGCCGGCCTCGGAGAAGGTGTCGAGCGTCTTGTTGTCCTTGTCGAGGAAGAGGTCGGCCAGGATCGAGACCTCGGTGAAGCGCTGCGCGAATGTCGGGGCCTTCGCGATCCGCGCAAGCGGGTTGTAGCGATGCGTGGCATTGGCCCAGTCGAAGGGGCTGAAGCGATAGACCTCGTCTCCGTTCAACGCCCGGAGCCGTGCAGTCTTCTCGAAGTTCTCGCCCTTCACGTCGAGCACCACGACCGAGCCCGCGAAGCTCAGAAGGTTCGGGATCACGAAGCCGACGCCCTTACCCGCGCGGGTGGGCGCCACCATCATCACATGCGGGATCGTGGTCGAGGATATGAACTCGGCTTTCAAACGCGGCGCGCCAAGCTTGCCGCAGACGAAGCCCTTGCCCGGCGCCTGCAACATGTCGTTCTTCTTCAACTCCGCCTTTGTCTGCCAATGGGCCGAACCATAGTCGTCTCTCTCCTTTTTCCAGGTCCAGGCCAGCGCCAGGGCGCCAAGCCCGATGGCTCCGAAGCCGACGGCGCCAAACCCCACCTTAAAGGCCTCAGGATGTGCCGCGCGTGTTGCGGCGCTGGCCTTCCAGAGCGCCAACATGTCGAAACTGCCGAAGCCGGTTTTCAGGGCCAGGGTCAGGTAGAAGGCGGCAACGATGGTGCCGATGACAGCGCCGCAGATCACGCCGAAGAGGAGCGCGGCCCAGAGGGGAAGTGTCTTGGTCATGGTGGTCATCTCCCTCAGAATTCCATCTCGTCATCGAGACCGCGGTCGCGGCCAAGATCGCGATCCAACTCCTGCGCCTCCTGCTGGCCGCGCAACCGCGCCACTTCGGTCGCCTTGTCCTGCTGCAACCCGGCGGCACGGTCGGTGAAGACCTGGTCGCCAGTTTCTTCAAAGGTCATTTCGAGGAATTCCTGCGTGACGGTGATCTGGTCGAGCTTGCTCGGCAGCGCCGCATCCAGCACCTCGTAGTTGCCACGGCGAAGCTCGGCCAGGCCCTCCTCGCCCAACTCCTTGAAGAGCTCGGATTGCAGGGTCCGCTCGATGGTCTCTTCCTGTTCCTCGGTGAGCTTGCCATCGCGCAACATGTCGGCGAGGTCCTGCAGGTAGGGATTTGGCGTCCGGTCGTCCTCGTCGATGAGCGGCAGCGTCGCCTCTTCCTCATCGGCAAGGGTTCGGCCGATCTCGACGCCCATCTCTTTCGCCCGCTCCATCAGCGCGTCCATCACGCCATCGACCTTTTCCAGCGCGGCATCGAGCTGGTCGTCATTGGCGGTCTCGACGCTGAGACCATCCTTCGCCAGCACCGCGTTCATGTCCCGCTCGACCCAGTCCTGTGCCATGCCGTAGTTCCGCGTGCCGCCCGCCGCGATCCGGGCCACCAGTTCCTCGCTGTCCATGCCCACCTCCTCGGCGCGCACGAGAACGTCGCGCAGCCCTTCGTCATTGCCGGACTGAAGCGCGGCGATCAGCACCTCGCTGCCCGCCCCCGGGGGATAGGGTTCTTCGAGCTGCTTGCCAAAGCGAGCGCGCAGCTCCGGGTCTGGAACCATCTGCGAAAGGTCCGCGATAATCGGAGCGGCCTTGGCTTCAAAAGCGGCACGCTCGGCCGGATCCAGTTCCTCAGCCTTGAGCCTGAGCGCCTCGATCGTGCGCTCGGAATAGTCGATCGCGTCACCGACGGTTTTGATGTCCTTCATGTCTATCTCTCCTTCGGTGAAGTTCCACGGCGTGCCGGAACCGAGCCCGTCCGCCATGCCGCGCACGGCGCGCGCCATGTGGCGCTGGTCCATCCGGTCCAGCAGGTCGGCGAGGTTCTTGTAGTCCTTGGCGAAGCCCACCACCTGCGCCTGCGCGATGGCAGATTCCTGGGCCGTCATGACGATCTCGCGTGGCAGGCGGGCCTCTTCCTTGGCGCGGTAGATCTCCTCGATCCCGGCGGGCTTCTCGAAGATGCCGCGCTCGAGCCGGGTGGTGGCGTCGAGCATCACGCCATAGCGTTCCGCGATCTCGGCCTGTTTCTCGCGCATCAGCTGCGGCGACATCACGCCTTCGGCCCAGCAGGAGAACCAGGTGCCGTTTTCAACGCCGCGATTATTCAGGATTATGTGGGCGTGCTTGTGCGCCCGGTCGTCATGGACCGCGAGGACATAGTCCCACTGGTCGCCGTATTCGCCGCTCTCGAAGAAATGCTCCGTCCAGTCCATCGCGATGTCGCGGACTTGGGTTGCCGTCACGTCGGTCGGGAAGGACAGCAGCATGTGCGAGGTGAAGCCGAGCTTGGTCGAGCCGCGCCAGGTCCCGGCCCAGTCCTCGATGATGTCCTCTTTCTGATCCTCAGACAGCACCGCCGCATCGGTCAGCGTGTTAGTCATCGTCGAATAAGTGTAGACCGCCTTGTCGTTGATGTAGGAGAGCTGCGCCCCAAGCGAGGCACGCGTCTTGCAGCCCCCTGCCCGGATCCGTTTGAACACCGCCGCGCGGCTCTGACCCGACGCGGCCTTCAGCGCGTTGCGTGCCGACATCGAGCCGACGCGCGCAAAACTCCGCCCCTGCCGACGCCCCGCCAGCCGCGCGTCGATCCGCGCCGCGGCCTGACCCCGGATGCGCTCATCTTCCCAGAGCCGCCCCATGACCGAGGTATAGAGGGCGAGCGGATCAGCCATTTCGAGAGTTCCGGTTCTTCAGAAAATCATCGGGTATCGCCGTTCGCGTTCGAGGCTTGCCGAGAGGCAGCGAAGGGCGATCCAATTCTGAACCGGAACTCTCACGCACCAGCCTCAGACCGCGTTCGATCGTGCGCTGGCCATCCTCCAGAACCGCGCTCTCCGCCCCCTGCCCTTCTTCCTTTTTCGGCCACTCCTGATGACGCAGCACCTGCGCCGCATCCTTCATCCGACCCATCTCACTGCTCATCGACTGCGCCAGATCGAGCAACTCGATCAGCACCGCCCGGTCCGCCTCCGAGACCTCCAGCCGACCGCGATGGACCGCCTTGGCGAGCACCAATCCGGCGTCGCTCACGTCCTTCGCCTGACGCCATGCGGAGCAGAACTCCGCGACCAGATCACGGGGTACATCGAGGAAACCGCAGCGACCGCGCAGCACCGCATTGAGTGCCTGAGACCGGTTTGCATAGCCCCGTTCGCGCCACTCCGCATCGAAGGCGTCCAGCTCGGATCGGCTGGCCCTGAACGCCACTGTTTCGCTCGGATCGCGCACGGCAATGCCCTCGCCCGCCTCTTCTTTCGCGAGCCGGTTCACATGACGCGGAGAGATGCCAAATGCCGCCGCCAGGTCCTTCGCGCTTTCGCCCGCCGCGAAGCGCCGCGCCACTTCGATGCGCTCTTCAAGCTTCAGGTTTTTTGCTGGCCTCGGCACGGGTCAGACCCCTCGGACAAAATGTGCAAACATTGGCCATATCCTGCCAACGTCTTCCTTCTCTCCTTCGCTTATACTTCAATACATCACATTGCGCAATATTACGTTTTGCATGTTGTGTCTTTTTGCTGGCATTGGGCGTCATCGAGACCCCTCGCCGCGGCGCGACATGGAACGGGGTCCGCCCTCATCGGTGCAGGACAACCAGGTCGCAAAAGCTTCCGAAACTTGTGTTCAAGACGCACGCGATGTCAGGCAATCCGAGCGCGCGAGCCAGTCACGGATCGGGCACCAGGTACACGAAAATGGCCCGTGCTGGATGGCGCGGGTCACACCCTCTGAGGGCGTCACGAAGCTTCTGAAAGACAGCGTCAGACCCCTGCGGATCCGAAGACCCGCAGGGGTCTCTGGGTCAGTGACCCAGTCCCTGAGAGCGCAGGTCGTCGTAGCGGCTGCGGGCGATCAGCGCCTCGGTCTCGAGGCTGTCGAGGGTCTGTGGATGGGCGTCTTCATCGAAGGCGGCGAGGTAGGCCTCGAAGGCCATGTCGGCTTGCAGTTCGGCGAGGTCGATGGATTGTTCGAGCGTCATGGTGTGATCCTTTCCGTTGATCGTCGTTGGACGGATCGTGGAAAAGACCGGGGGCATGAGAGCGGGCTGCACCCGGCACGGGGCGAAATGAAATGGAGCACGCCGGGGGCAGGTTTGTTGTGAGCGATGCCCCGCAGCGCTCAAGGCGCAGCCGTCCAGAAACCTGCCCTCGGCGTTGCCGACCGCTCGACCCCGGGCTAGCGATCTGAAAGGCCAACAGGTCGACGGAAATGCGCGCGGCGGTGACCCTCACGTGAGACGTTGCCCCGGGATGCATGACGATGATTTTCGATTTCGTTGCCGGCGGCGCAGGGCGAGTTCGCCGCCCCAGGGAGCTTCGCCAAGACGACCCAGGCACGGGTTGCTCGACTGAGAGAAGGGGTGCGCTTACCTCGCACAGCGGACTGCCAGTTCTCGCTGCTGACATTCAGTCCCGCCTCGGGTTCGTGCGATCCACGCTGTCCCTCAACAGAAAGATCAGAGCCGCTACTGCGACCGATCCAGTCAGACTATCCGCCTCGGTGTCAGCGTCCGCGTCCGAAATATACCGCATCCTTCGGACACCGATAGTGCACCAGTCGAGGACAAGTTCCCCCGGAACAAGAAAGAGCCAGACCGCCGGAGCGGTCTGGCCGTTGGCTTAGGCTGCGTCTTTGGGACCCCAGGGGATGACGGCCTGCAGGGACAGATCGTCCTGGTTCGCGGCCTTGCCGAGATTGGCGTTGAAGCCGTGGTCGCGGATGGTCAGCGTGTAGTAGTCGGCGCCGGTCTCCTTGTTCTGCTTTTTCCAGATGCCGCCGCACTCGACCAGCTTGCCGCGCGGGGAGCGGCCGAGGACGCGGTGCGTGGGGGCCATCGGGTTCGTGCTCGCGACGGGTTCGACCGAGATGTCGAGGTCGAAGGTCAGGGTCGAGATGGAGCCTGTGCCCTTGGCGGTTTCGATGTCGGCGCTGGTGAATTTGATGCAGTTCGTGGTCATTGCTCTTCTCCTTGTTTGCGTTGCAATGATGGTCACCTTGCAGCTGGCCAAGGCCCGGCCACACCGAAGGCGAAGCGCAGCGGAGAGGGGCAGGCGCCGGTCTTTTTGCCTCGCGAGGAATGGCCCGCAGGGGCAGGGGAAAAAGATCGGCGGCAACCTTTGTGAACGGGACGACAGCTGCGACCAGCATGTCATGCAACTCAGACAAAAGGAGAAGTGCGGTGGCCACGAAGGAAACTGGGTGAACAGCCGAAAGAGAGAAATGCCTGTGGTGGCGATATTTCTGTCCTGTCGCTCCGAGCCGCACCCGGACGAGTTCGAGCTTTGCCGAGCCTTGCCTAACGCGACGGGACGGCCGGCATCCGTGGCACCGCGATGTGTGTCATCAGGCAGGGCAGCATCAAAGAGACGGTCGAAGCCTCGATACCCTGCTGGGCTCACCCGGATTTCGAACGGGCCTCTATGGCAGCCCATAACTTGCGATTTGCGCATAAAGACCATCACCGGCCTTATGCTAGCTGCGGCCAATGCGATCCTGCGGTCGTCAACCATCTTCTGCGATCCAAGATGACGGAGCGGCACAGCATGTCCGGCAAAGCAAGGAACAACACCGACCGACACGCGCGGTACGAGATCACTGATGTCACGCGTCCGCCCCAGCGACCGTGACCGGAACGGCCGAGATGAAGCGTTGCCACGACCATGCGACGGCTGGACGGGTTGGCTCCGGAGGAGACTGCCCGGCCAGCGACACGTCGCAGGGAGTGGCGGCGTTTCAGCTCGGGGAGGGCGGCTGCGCGCAGCCGACCGAGTAGGGCGCGGTCCTGACCAAAGGGCAGGAGGGGCCAATGTTCCCCTTGAATGCTTCAACTTAAGAATCAAAAGTTACTTCAACGTCAGGGGCATTGAGACAGGCGGAACACATTTTGATTGAGCTGAAAATCGAACTTATTGGCATCAAACCACCCATCTGGCGCCGGATCCTCGTGCCGAATGACATCAGCTTGGACATCCTGCATTCCGTTCTCCAGGGCGCTATGCCTTGGCAAGACTATCATTTGCATGAGTTCGAGATTGGCGAAGACAGGTTCGAGGCCCGCGACGAAAGTGACGACAGCTGGGACCCTACCGATGGGCGGAAGGACGAGAAGAGGTTTACTCTTGGAAAGCTGGTCAAGAAAGGCAGTCAGTTCACATACACTTATGATTTCGGCGATGGCTGGCGGCACCTCGTCACTGTCGAGAAGGTTGGCAAACCAACCGGAAGGCCAGATCAGGACTTTCCCGCCTGTGTGGCAGGAGAGCGCGCATGTCCGCCAGAGGATAGTGGCGGGCCCTATTCTTACGAAGAATTTCTCGACGCGCTGACCGACAAACACCACCCGGAACATCGTGATACAAAGCAATGGGCGGGCGCGTTCGAACCGGAAGTGTTCAGCGTGCAGCAAGCCAATGCTGCCGTCGGTGCGATGTTTGTATGGGCAAAAGAACGCCACAATCGAAAGTGAAACCTGACTCTGGTTTGGCGCAGCGGCTTCGACAGGGGCACATAGCTTCGACTGTTCGATCCGAATGGCCGGATGTCTTCTCAGCCCTCCGAGGGCATCCACGCCCTGCTTTGCTGGTGAGCTTCAGAGCTGACAACCACCAGTCTCTTTGAAAATTCCAGAATTTGTCGATCCTTGACGGACTATCTCACAGGTTATCACAGAAACAAGTGGCGGCATCTTTAAAAATACATCATTATGTCGCCCATGAATGGACAAGAACACGAAAAACTAAAGAACCTTCTTGAGGCTGTCCCCACGGGGTTCCTCGTGGACTCCACCTGGCTGGAGCACCACGGGATAGGCCGGCGTTCGTCGTACGCCTATGTCCAACGCGGCTGGCTAGAACGCCTTGGACGCGGCGTCTTCCGCCGCCCGGCACCAGGCAACGCCACCACGAACACGCTCGACTGGAAGACCTGCCTGCTCTCGCTCCAGCACATCATGCACTACCCTGTCCATGTCGGGGGCGCGACGGCATTGGGCCTGCAAGGCTATGCGCACTATCTCTCCCTCGGCGACAAGAGCACGGTCTGGCTCTACGGCGCAAAAATCCCAAACTGGCTCGAAAAACTGCCGCTCAACGCCGAACTCCGCACGCGCAGCGTATCGCTGTTTTCAGATCCAGAGTTGGGTGTCAATGACGCACGAAAAAATCTCAACGAGACAGCATCGTCCCTGCCATGGGACTGGAAACTGGTGATGTCTTCGCCGGAACGCGCCATCCTCGAAGCGCTTGACGAGTTGCCGGATCAGGAGAGCTTTCACAACCTCGACATGGTGTTCGAAAGCCTGACGACGTTGCGCCCAAGAACCCTCTCAGCACTGCTCAGAAGTTGCAAGAAGATCAAGGTCAAACGCCTGTTCTTCGTGTTTGCCGACCGCCACGACCATGCCTGGCGCAAGCGTCTCGATCCGGAAGAGTTCGACCTCGGCAGCGGGGATCGCGCATTGGTCAAAGGCGGCAAGATACATCCGCGCTACAGGATCATGGTGCCCGAAGAGTTTGTAGGAAAGGAACGTGGTCATGGCGCGTGAAGACTATGCCGCCCAAGTGGCGCTGCTCGTGCGGATACTGCCGTATGTCGCAAAGGAGAAAATATTTGCGCTCAAAGGTGGGACGGCCATCAACCTCTTCTATCGCGACCTTCCGCGCCTCTCGGTCGATATCGATTTGACCTATCTGCCTGTCAAGGACCGCGCCGAAAGCCTCGTCGAGATCAACGACGCGATGGACCGAATTGCCGCCGCCATCGAAAGCGGAATCACCGGCGCCAAAGCGCAGCGCATTGCCGGCGGTGGCGGCGGCGCCACGCGTGCGCTCGCCCGCCTCGGCACAGCCGAAATCAAGATCGAAACCTCCCCCGTCACCCGGGGCGTCGTGCATGATCCGGAACAACGCGAAGTCTCCGAAGCCGTCGAGGAGGCGTTCGGATATGCGGCGATGAACATCGTCTCTTTCGAGGATTTGTTCGGCGGCAAGCTACATGCGGCCCTCGATCGTCAGCACCCGCGAGACCTCTACGACGTCAAACTGCTCTACGAGAACGAAGGGTTTACCGACGCGTTGTTCCGCACTTTTCTGATCTACGTCGCGAGTTCCCCACGCCCGCCGCACGAACTGCTGAACCCAAACCTGATCGATCTTGATCAGCCCTACGCGCGGGAATTCGAGGGAATGACGAAGGAAGCGGTCGACCTTGCGGAATTGGTCTCAACGCGCGACCGCCTGATCGGTGATATCCAATCCCGCTTAGATGAGGGCGCGAAGAGGTTTCTGAGAACCCTGCATGACGGCGATCCAGACTTCGACGCGATCGACCGCCCTCAAGCGGCCGAGCTTCCAGCGGTCCGATGGAAGCTCATCAACGTGAACAAGCTGAAAGCAGAAAACCCCAAGAAGCATGCCGCCCAAGGGGAAGAGCTGGAGAAGCTCCTCGGCTGAAGATGGGGGCTCATGGGAAAATCGGCTCAAAGAGCTCGGAATCAAAGCCTGAGTTCTCTCTACAAGTCACGATCGGGAACTTGCTGTCCTTGATCTTCGCCAACCAGAACCGTTCGAACCCGAAGGCCTCGACCCAGACGATCAAAACGGACCGTTCGCCGCAGCTCGGCAGTGTTGGCAGTATTGGCAGTAAGCTAGAACGATGGTGCATTGACCAGTCCAGAGACAGGCCAGCGATTAACTTGACCTGAATTGAGAGGTAGCCGGCTCCTCAAGCTGTCTGCCAGAAGCAGCACCGCATTCAGAAAACTCTGTAGTCCATCTACTGAGTTAGCGGACCTTGACAACCCAACTGATATGGTCTAACTCTGTATTTGCAATACAGAGGAATCGACCTTGAAGCTTGGTGACATTTGCGAAATCGGGTCAGGGCACACCTCAAGGGGGCGCCTGGAGGTTTCCCCGGAAGGCGGGCGGCTTGCCGTCCAGCTTCGCGACATCCAGCCCGATGATGATTTGGCGGTAAGGCCCTTGCAGCGCTATCTGCTGGATGATCTACCCGAGCGCCATGTTGTCCGCGGGGGAGAAGTGATCTTCAAATCCCGCGGCGAACCAAACGTAGCGGCTCCGGTCACCAAAAACCTCGAAGAACCGATTGCCGTTATCCTGCCGCTTGTCATTTTGCGCCCTAGAGCAGGTCTCACGCTACCAGATTACCTCGCCTGGGCGATCAACCAGCCGAGATCTCAGAGATACTTCGACACAGAAGCACAGGGGACCAGCATGCGGATGATTTCCAAGGCGGTACTCGAGGAGCTGGATGTGCCACTGCCGGATTTAGAAACTCAAGCGCGTATTGTGGCAATTTATAAGCTTGCCAAGCGAGAAGGTGCACTGCTCCGTGATCTGGCTGAGCGCAGGGAACAGCTTTCATCCATCATTCTGGCTGAGCGCGCCCGCGCCGGTCGCAAAAAGGAACTCTCCCAATGACCGATCAGGTTACCCAGCAGCAGATCAACCAGACCGCCTGGGCGGCTTGTGACACCTTCCGCGGTGCCGTCGATGCCGGCCAGTACAAAGACTACATTCTTGTGATGTTGTTCCTGAAGTACATTTCGGACCTCTGGAACGACCATCTCGAGACCTACCGCAAGCAGTATGGCGACGACGAGGCCCGCATTCGCCGCCGCCTCGAACGCGAACGGTTTATCCTGCCCGAGGGCGCCAGCTTCTACGACCTCTACGCCCAGCGGAACGAGGCCAACATCGGCGAGCGGATCAATATCGCGCTGGAGAAGATCGAGGACGCGAACCGTGCCAAGCTTGAAGGCGTCTTCCGCAACATCGACTTCAACTCCGAGGCCAACCTCGGACGCCCGAAGGATCGCAACCGCCGCCTCAAGAACATGCTTGAAGACTTCGCCAAGCCGGCGCTCGACCTGCGCCCGTCGCGGGTGACCGAGGACATCATCGGCGAATGCTACATCTACTTGATTTCACGCTTTGCATCGGACGCCGGGAAGAAGGCCGGAGAATTTTTTACCCCTGCACCTGTCTCGCGCCTGCTGGCCAAGCTCGCCGCACCGCAGCCCGGCAACACGATCTGCGACCCCGCCTGCGGGTCAGGCTCTCTGCTGATCCAGGCCTCGCAGGAGGTCGGGTCGGAGAACTTCGCCCTCTACGGGCAGGAGGTGAACGGGGCAACTTGGGCGCTGGCCCGGATGAACATGTTCCTGCACGCCAAGGACGCCGCCCGCATCGAATGGTGCGACACGCTCAACAGCCCGGCGCTGGTTGAAGCCGACCATCTCCAGCGCTTCGACGTGGTGCTCGCCAATCCGCCGTTCTCGCTCGACAAATGGGGCGCGGAGGACGCAGCCGGCGACCAGTACAAGCGTTTCTGGCGCGGCGTGCCGCCCAAGTCCAAGGGCGACTACGCCTTCATCACCCACATGATCGAGATCGCCAAGCGGCAGTCCGGTCGCGTGGCAGTGATCGTGCCGCATGGCGTGCTGTTTCGGGGCGGCGCCGAGGGACGCATCCGCCAGCAACTGATCGAGGAGAACCTGCTTGACGCCGTCGTCGGCCTGCCCGCCAACCTGTTTACCACCACGGGGATCCCGGTCGCCATCCTGATCTTCGACCGCTCGCGCGAGGAAGGCGGCGCGAACACGGACCGGCGCGACGTGCTGTTCATCGACGCCAGCAAGGAGTTCACGCCGGGCAAGACCCAGAACGTGATGGACGAGGTGCATGTCGCCAGGGTGCTGGAAACCTACGCCACCCGCGCCGAGGTCGAGCGGTATTCACATCGGGCGAGCCCCGAGGAGATCGCCGAGAACGGCTACAACCTCAACATCCCCCGCTACGTCGACACCTTCGAGCCCGAGGAAGAGATCGACGTCGCCGCCGTGCAGAAGGACATCCAGCGGATCGAGGCCGAGCTGGCCGAGGTGCGGGTGAAGATGGCCGGGTATCTGAAGGAGCTCGGTGTTGATGCGTGATGGGCAAGAGACTGGCGTATCGACGACGCCTCTCGCGAAGGTAGCCGACGCACGCGCGCCGATCGTGTACGGGATCGTGCAGCCTGGCCCTGAATGCCCCGGCGGCGTGCCGTTTGTTCAGAGCCGGGACGTCGGCGGCGCAGTCGATGTAAATGTGTTGAACCGGACATCTCAGCAGATCGCTGAACAATACCGGCGGTCCAAGATCGCCCTTGGCGACATTCTGTTCTCGCTGCGGGGAAACATCGGGCAATCCTCCATTACACCGGCCGAGCTGGACGGCGCGAACATCGCAAGAGGTGTCGCTCGCATCCGTGTTGGTGCCAAAGGCGACCCAGAGTTCGTCCGTTACGTCCTTCAGGGCCCTGTTTTGCAGAGGCTGATCGCGCGCAACGCCAACGGCAGCACCTTTCGCGAGCTTTCAATTGAAGAGCTGCGGAAGTTGCCGATTCCTGATGTAAGTCTCCCCGAACAGCTCAAGATCGCCGAGATCCTGCGCACCTGGGACGAGGCGCTCGAAAAGCTCACCGTCCTCCGCGCAGCGAAAGAGCGTCGGCTCGGCGCCCTCCGCGCTGCATTGCTGTTCGGGAGACTCCGCCAGAAGGGCCTCCGCCATAACTGGGCACCGACCCGGCTAGAGGCGGTGACCCACGAACTGACCAAGCGGAACGGCACCAAGGGTCTCGGCCGGGAGAGCGTCATGGGCGTCACCAAGGCAGAGGGCGTCGTGCCGATGCGCGAGCAGACCATCGCCGCCGATATCAGCCGATACAAACGCCTGCCGCCGCGCGCTTTCGCCTACAATCCGATGCGCATCAACGTCGGGTCCATCGCCATGAACGATCGCGACGAAGCGGTGCTGGTCAGTCCCGACTATGTCGTGTTCGCCTGCAACGCTGACGGGCTAGACCCCGACTATCTCGACCACCTGCGCAAGACATCCTGGTGGGCCCACTACATCAACAGCGGCGGTTCGGGCAGCGTTCGGCAGCGCACCTACTATGCCGATCTCGCCGCGCTGAAGTTGCCCTTGCCGGACCTCGATGAGCAGAAGGCCATCGCCGCCGTGCTGAACACCGCACGGGCGGACCTGATCGCGACAGAGCGCGAGATCGAAGCTGTCACCCGGCAAAAGCGCGGCCTCATGCAGAAGCTACTGACGGGTGAGTGGCAGGTCGAGGAGGAGGATTCCTGATGGCAAAAAAGATGCAAACCCTGACATTCCGCCTTCTCAGAAAAGGACGGGCACCCGCAAGAGCGATCTCTCCGACCTTTGCGGAGGACGGTGACAAACCCCTTACATCAGAGCCTTGGCCTCCAATCGAGGGTAGTGAGGTCTTCTTTGGGCAAATATATCGCAAGCCGCCAGTTTGGGCGGACTTCATTTCCACCGGCCTTGAGAGGGCGCTTGATGGCATGATGACTGGCGGTGCCGGTGCGGTCATTTTCGTCCCAGTCAAAGGCAGGTATGTTGCTGTCTGTTTTGGCCAGATCCATATGGCGCTGAATGACGATGCGTTCGAACGTCAGTTCGGCTTGAAGGTCACGCTGAATTCCGTTCCAGGGAGCAGCATTCGTTCGCTTGACCTTGCAACGCCTGATGCAGTGACTTTTCAAAAGCGAGTGCAAGCCAGCCGAGACAGCGACGTGAACACCTTTGGTGTCGATCAACTGCGCGACATAGCAAGGGTTGCAGGCGGCACGCCTAAGGACCCAAATTTCGCACGCTTCGTTGCAGGCAAAGACTCCTTGTCAATTACCTGTGAGATCGGCCCAGGCGATATCGCGGCTAAATGTGCAGAGATATTCCAGGTTTATGAGAAGAAGGACTATCGAACCGATTTCAAATGGGTCGATAATCTGCGGCCCGTCATCGAAAAGGACCTCATAGAACAGTTGGACCAAGAGTTGTTTTCGGAACTGAGTGAGTTGCGAAAGGGCAATCCAGCGGATCTACACATGTCACCACCGGAAGTGGTCGACTACACGGAAGGAAGTGAACTGCACTACAACGGTTTCCGCAGCCACGGCGTCACATTCCATAGCTTGGCGATCGCCGACTATGTCAGCGAGTTGAACAGATGCAAATTCGCCGGTGACATCAAGGAGATTAAGGAAAAGCATCGAATATCGGCAAAGCCTTCTGACAAGGACGAGTTCTCAGAAAAGTGGAAGGTGTACGATTGCTTCGTCCACGAGGCATCTTTAACCTCGGGTGCCAACACACGGCATTTTATCCTGTTCGCAGGGAACTGGTTTCAGGTCGAAGCATCTTTCAAGGACAGCGTGGACAAGTTCTTCGACGGCATTGATAGGGTCACGATTGTTGGCAAAACCTCTGCACATAACGAACAAGAGCTTATAGAAGATCTAGTCAACACGCGGGCTGGAGACTTGCTCAAGCTCGACAGAACCAAGATCAACCCGACTGGTGTGAAAAACGCAAATCTGGAACCAGCTGATTTCCTCTCCGACAAGAAGCACTTCATCCATCTAAAGGACGGGCACTCCTCCGGCCCCATTAGCCATCTTTGGTCACAGGGTGTCGTCAGCGCAGAAGCCTTCGTTGGAGACAGTGGTTTTCGCAAGAAGCTTCGAGCCGTGGTCAAATCGGAAAAGAAGGGTTTCGAAGCACATTTGCCAAAATCAACAGATCGTGTCATCCGCGAAGACTACACGATCGTCTATGGCGTCATGCGTCAACCCTATGCCAACAAGAAACTGGATCTGCCCTTTTTTAGCAAGGTTAGCCTGCAAGTAGCGATCGAACGTCTTCGTAGGCTTGGTTTCGAAGTAGCAATCGAGCTGATTGAAAAGCCGGCTTCTTCAGCTGGCAAGAATACGAGTTCCAAGAAGAAAAGTACGGCGCGGCCGCCCAAACCCATCGCTGACGCTGATGGCGAAGTTTTGGAAGAGGCATGATGGAAAAGGGCTTCATTGCAGCCGAAAAACACCAGTCCCAGGTGCCAGCGCTTCAGATGCTTGTAGCGCTTGGGTTCACCCCGCTCTCGCAGGAGGAGACGCTTCGCCTGCGCGGCGCGCGCCTGCGGAACGTGGTGCTGGACGATGTGCTCGCTGAGCAACTCATGCGCATCAACCGCTTCACGCATCGCGGCCGCGAGTATGGGTTCGATCTTGAGGATGCGCACGAGGCGATGCGACGGCTAAAGCCCACGCCAGATCGGCTGAAGGGGCTGCGCGGCACGAACCAGGACATCTACGACACGCTCGTCCTCGGCACGACCATCACGAAGTCCATCGACGGCGACTCGAAGAGCTACTCGTTCCGCTACATCGATTGGGAGCGGCCGGAAAACAACGTCTTCCACGTCACTGCCGAGTTCTCGGTAGAGAGGACGGCGTCAAGCCAGACCAAGCGCTGCGACATCGTCGCGTTCGTGAACGGCATCCCGATCCTGGTGATCGAGAACAAGCGGCCGACCGAGAGCCTGAAGAAGGCGGACAGCCAGCTGATCGGCTATCAGAACGAGGACAACATCCCGCAGCTTTTCCACTTCGCCCAGCTGCTGATCGGCATGAACCGCAACGAGGCGCGCTATGCAACTGTCGGTACGCCGAGGAAGTTCTGGCAGACCTGGCGCGATGAGGAAGACACCGACGAGGCCATCGCGCCCTTTGCCAACCGCGTGCTCACCGCGGCGGAAAAGGACGCCATCTTTTCCGGCGACTTTGCGAGCGCACGCACGTATTTCGACGCGATGGCTGCCGAGGGTGACCGCGCGGTCACGGTTCAGGACCGGACAGTGTACGCGCTGTGTCGCCCCGAGCGGTTGCTCGATCTCATCCGCCGATTCACCGTGTTCGACGGAGGTGTCCGCAAAGTCGCGCGGCATCAGCAGTTTTTCGGGATCCGTCGCGCGGTCGCGACGGTCAAACAGCACGATGTCAGCGGCGCCCGAAAGGGCGGCGTGATCTGGCACACGCAGGGCTCGGGCAAGTCGCTCACCATGGTGATGCTGGGGCGCTCGCTCGCACTCGAGCGCAGCATCGAGAACCCACGGATCATCATCGTCACGGACCGTGACGATCTCGACAAACAGATCAAGGACACCTTCAAGTCCTGCGACCTCGAGCCGGTCCGTGCGACGAGCGGGGCGCACCTTCTGGACCTCGTCCATAACAAGGCTCCACTGGTCACCACGATCATCAACAAGTTCGATACGGCGCTGAAGAACAGCAAGCTGGTGGACGAGGATCCGAACATCTTCGTGCTGGTCGACGAGAGCCACAGGACGCAGACGGGTCGCTACGGCGGCCACAGCCAGTTCGCCGCCAAGATGCGGCGCCTTCTGCCCAAGGCCTGCTACCTCGGCTTCACCGGCACGCCACTGCTGAAGAAGGAGAAGAACACGCTTTCGACCTTCGGGCGGCTGATCCACCGCTACGCGATCGACGAGGCGGTCGCCGACGGCGCCGTCGTGCCGCTACTCTACGAGGGACGGCTTGTCGAGCAACAGGTCTCAGGCACCGTAATCGACCGCTGGTTCGAGAAGATCAGCGACGGGTTGACTGAAAGCCAGAAGGCCGACCTTAAGCGCAAGTTCTCCCGGATGGACGCGCTTGCCAAGACTGACCAGGCTATCCGAGCCAAGGCCTTCGACATCTCCGAACACTATCGCCAGCACTGGCAGGGGACCGGGTTCAAGGCGCAGCTCGTTGCCCCCTCGAAGGCCGCCGCCGTCCGCTTCAAGGAAGTTCTCGACGAGATCGGCCACGTCACGAGCGCGATCGTCATCTCGCCGCCAGACGAAAACGAGGGCAACGAGGAGGTTGACCAGGAATCCAAGGACCTCGTGCGCCGCTTCTGGTCGCAGATGATGGCGCGGTACAAGACCGAGGAGGAGTACAACCGCCAGATCATCGATGCCTTCAAGGGCTCCGGCGACCCGGAGATCCTGATCGTCGTTTCCAAGCTCCTCACCGGCTTCGACGCGCCCCGGAACACGGTGCTCTATGTCTGCAAGTCCCTGAAGGAACACAATCTTTTGCAGGCGATTGCGCGGGTGAACCGGCTCTACGAGGACGGCGGAACAGAGAAGCAGTTCGGTTTCATCGTCGATTACGAGGGGCTACTGGGCGAGCTGGACAGCGCCTTGACCACGTACAGCGCCTTTGAGGGTTTCGAGGCCGCGGACCTCGCAGGGACGGTGCACGATGTCCGGGAAGAGATCCGCAAACTGCCCCAGCTGCACGACCAGCTCTGGGACCTTTTCAAGCCGGTTCGGAACAAGAAGGACATGGAGCAGTTCGAGCAGCACCTAAGTGACGAGGCGATGCGCCACGAGTTCTACGCGCGCCTCAAGGCATTCAGCCGGTGCCTGCACATCTCGCTCTCGTCGGACACGCTGTTCGATGTCTTCGACGAAGCCAAGGTCGATGCCCTGAAGCGGGACTGGAAACAGTTCTCCGAACTCAAGCGCTCGGTCCAGCTCCGCTATCAGGAGACGGTCGATGTCCGCGAGTTCGAGCCGAAGATCCAGAAGCTGCTCGATGACCACGTGGTGGCGATGCCGGCGGAGACCATCATCGAGGTGGTCAACATCAACGACCCTGAGGCGCTGAAAGCAGTTGTCGGTGAAACGAGCGTCTCCGAAGCCTCAAGAGCAGACCGCATTGCCAGCGCGACGCGGAAGGCGATCACTGAGAAAATGGATGAAGACCCGACGTTCTACAAACAGTTCTCCGAACTGCTCGAAGAGACCATCCGCGCCTATCGCGAGAAGCGGCTGTCCGAGCGCGACTACCTGAACAGCGTCGTGGACCTCGCAAGCAAAGTTGCGCGCAAGGATCGCGGTCGGGATGTTCCGGAAGGCATCCGTGGCGATGAGGATGCGCTGGCGTTCTTCGGGATCCTTGACGGTCAGCTTAAGTCCAAGGGTGATGAGCCGGTAGCCAGCGACGATGTCGCAGCGATCGCTCAACAGATCATCGACATCATCAAGTCGCACTTGATCGTGGACATCTGGTCGAACGAGGTGGCCCAGAACAATCTGCGCAACGCCATCGATGACTACTTCTTTGACGTCCTGCGTGACGAGGGGGGCGTCGACCTACCCGTGGAGGTGCTCGACGATCTCGAGCTGAAGATCATGGACCTCGCCCGGGCGCGGTTTGCGGCATGACGCGGGAGTTGCATCGCCTGCAGTACGGCGAGCAGGAAATCCAGTACGAAATCGTTCGCCGGCCGAGGAAGACATTGGAGATCGCCGTCGAACCGGATGCGTCGGTGGTGATCGCCGCCCCGGAGGACGCGACACTAGACGCCATCGAAGCCAAGCTGCGGAAGCGCGCAGCATGGGTGACGCGGCAGCAGCGGTACTTCGCCCAGTTCCTGCCACGCACGCCGGAGCGCAGGTTCATCGCCGGGGAAACCCATCTCTACCTCGGGCGCCAGTACCGGCTGAAGGTCGTCCCGCACGTCCAGGAAAGCGTGAAGCTGATCCGCGGTTTCATCGTCGTGCAGACGCACCGGCCGACCAAGCCAGAGGTGACACGCGAACTGGTCGAGGCATGGTACCGCGATCGGGCCCACATCAAGTTTCCGGAACGGATCGAACTTTGTCTCGGTCAGTTCCCGGTTCCCGAGGCCTTCAGGCCGAAGGGACTCATCGTTCGTCAGACTCGGCAGAGGTGGGGGTCCATGTCACCGGCCGGACGTCTGCTACTGAACCGCCGCCTCGTGCAGGCGCCCGTCGACGCGATCGACTACGTGATCACCCACGAGCTCTGCCACGTGGCGGAGCCTCATCACGGGGCTGCCTTCTTCGAGCTCCTCGACAAGGTGATGCCCGACTGGGAGCGTCGGAAGCAGAGACTGGAACGGGCGATGGCGTGATTAGCACCGCCAAGGAAACTAGTTCTTCATCCGTTCGCCAGGAAGTAGCAATCTACAGGAACGACTGATACTCGTCCATGAAGGTTGCAACCTGCAATAGGCCTTGCGCTTCTGACTTGTGAATCAAAGCCGCAACATCGAGCGCTGGATTTTTGAAGCGCTCCCGCATGCGACGCAGGGCCAGAATGGCCTCCGAGGGATCCAGCTCGATTGTATCGGCGATGAAGTCGTCGGCGGAAATCGCCTGGATGGCGTGCGGGTCCAGAACGGCGGAAGGAAAGTCGGCGAGATTGTCCGTCACGATGACTGAAGCAGATGTCGCGATGGCCGCTGCCAGCACGTGGTTGTCGTTGGGGTCGGGCAACGCGAGCTTTTCTTCGAAGATCTCATAACCCGTCACCAGCGCTTCAGGGAACGCCGCCTCGATTGCCGCCCTCTGCCGGGAACCATCGGTTTCGCCCTTGGTGATCTGGGTGATCGCTTTCTGGGTCTCGTCAAGAATGCGACTGCTCCACCGAGGCCGGAACAAGCCGGCCTCGGCCAGGCTCAGGAGCATGTTTCTGCGAAGCGCTCCGCCCAGGACGCAGGCATCGAGGAGAGCCGTGAACCGATCAGCGTATCGGCTCATACAAGACCTTCTTCCGCATCCATTGCAGCAAGGCCACTCAAAGCATCAGAGCGAGACGCGTCACGCTTCTCCTTGTAGGCAAAAAGATCGTCTGCACGAACACGGCGATGACGGCCGGTCTTCGCAAACGGAATCTCGCCTTCCTCGAGAAGCTTCACCAGGAACGGGCGGGACACATTGAGAAGGTCCGCCGCCTGCTGCGTGGTCAGCTCTGACTCGACGGGAATCATCCGGAACCCGCGACCGCTCGACACAAGTCGCAGCACCTCGAGCAGCGAAGCCGTCAGGGCGGGCGCAAGTGTCACGGTGCGAACTTCGCCGCCTTCTAGGGCGAGCGACAGCTTTGTCGGTTCGCCTTCCTTGATCTGGGAGGCGACAATCGTTCTGAGTTGTTCGGCGTTCTTGATCTCGACCTCGTCGGGCAAACGATCAAAGAACGCCTCTTTTCTGAGGGCGTTCATCTTCTCTCTCCGGTTCTCTCTTCTCGTGTTGGATATAGGGTATCCGTTATTCGAAACAATCGCAACACTCGAAATATTCGAAACTCGCTAAAATCATGTAAATAGGTTGCATGACGGGAGCACCTCATCGCTCTCATGAAGAACCGACCACGCCCGCATCGACCAGCTGTTCCCGATCAGGAAGGTCCCGCAACGAAGTCAGACCGAACGCGACAAGGAACTGCTCGGTGGTCACGAAGGTATAGGGCGCCCCGCGCCGAGGGGACCTTGGCCCAGTCCCGATTAGCTCGCGTGCATGCAGTCGCCCAATCAGGTCACGGCTGATCTCCTTACCGAAGATGTCCTTGAGCCCATCTCGCGTGATCGGCTGGTGATAGGCGATGGCGGCCAGGACCGCGACGTCGAATTCACTCAGGTCTATCAGTTGGTCGCCGACATCCGCGGCGGCCCGGATCGCGGGGGCGTAGGCGGGTCGCGTGCGGAATATCCAGCCGCCAGCGACCTGCGCAACTTCAAAAGCCCGCCCCTCCAGATCGGCGACGAGGTCCTCGACCAGCAGATCAACCGAGGCCCCCTGCCCCACCACGCGTGCCAGGTCGTCGCGCGGCACCGGCGAAGCTGAGGCAAAGAGCACCGCCTCGATCCGGCGCATCCATTCCCGCCAGCGCAGCTCGGGCGGCAAGTCGGTCAGCTCACGATCCAGTTCGGGGTCAGAGCGATCCTTAGCCATCGTCATACCCCATAGAGCCGGAACGTATCTCGGCCCGTCAGCTCGCGTACCGCGCCGAGCTCAACCAGCCGGTCACAGAGCCGCCGCGCGGCGCGATCCAGCAAAGGCAAGGCCGAAGGCGCCACGGCGTCCCGGGTCAGGAACATCTCGACCGCGTCGCCCGCCCCCTTGGCCCGCAGCTTGGGTGCGACCGCCTTCAGATGCGCCGCCCGACGCGCAAGATCGGCGGCCTGCCGCACGGCCTCGACTGCCGATGAGACGAGCGCCCGATGGCAGGCGAGCCTCAAGTCGTCCCCATGCTTGCGCAGGTCAGCGCGTTTCAGCCCCGCAGCCAGCAGCGGCACAAGATGCTCCCAACCGAGTGCCTGAGCGAGGGCCCCGTCGGCGAGGATCAACGCCGTGGTCTCCATACGGGGCGCCTCAATCAGCACCGCCTCCAGCACCCGTGCCGCGCGGTTGACCGGCGCCCCCTGCCCCGCGTCGAGCCACGTGGCAATCTGCCCCGGCTCAAGGGTCGGCAAGGCGCGACCCAGAGTCTTGAACGACATCGGTCGCTCCACCGCGCGGCGCCAGGCAAGGCAGACCTCGCCCGCCGGTCCGGGCAGGTCGCCGGGGCGCAGGAGATGCACCGCATCACGCAACTCCGCTTCCCGCTCCGGTCGCCCGGAGAACGTGACACAGGCCTCTGCCGCGCGCAGCGCGAGCCGGTCCCGCAACAAGGCCTGGGTCACCTCCTCGCGTCCCAACACAAGATGCAGGTGGTTCAGCGCGGCGCCCGACAAAAACGCCAAATCTTCAAGGGTTTCAGCCCGCGCGGAGGTGACCCATGCGGGCATCCGGGGTAGCGTGTCGAGGTCGCTGATGGGATCATGTCGGGCAAATGTCATGCCCAGAGCCTACACCAGCGCGGCGCTTTAAGCCACAAAATAGAGGCCTAACCGCCTCGTCTTACGGTTCTAAACTATGTCCAATAAGTTTGCCTTATCGGACACAAAAAGATATGCTCAGCGGCATGTCAGAAACCACCGAGAAATCGAGCTCAGACGTGCCAATCGGGCCTTCGTCCAACGAGGACAACGAGAGAAATCGTCCTGACGGCGAGGCCTTGAGCCTTCCGTCCTTTGTAGCGGGCTCAGGCACGCTCGATCGGCTGGTCGATACGGCCCGCGACTACGCGCGCGCGGCCGCGTCGGATAACACGCTGAAGGCTTATGCAAAGGACTGGGCGCATTTCGCGCGCTGGTGCCGGATGAAGGGCGCGGAGCCGTTGCCCCCCTCCCCTGAGATGATCGGGCTTTACCTCGCCGATCTGGCGTCCGGGTCGGGCCCCTCCCCTTCGCAGTCGGCGTCCCGACCCCTGTCGGTCAGCACTATCGACCGCCGCCTGTCGGGTCTCGCCTGGAACTACGCGCAGCGCGGCTTTTTCCTCGATCGCAAGAACCGCCACATCGCGACGGTGCTAGCGGGGATCAAACGCAAGCACGCGCGACCACCGGTTCAGAAGGAAGCGATCCTGGCAGAAGACATCCTCGCGATGGTCGCCACCCTGCCCTTTGATCTGCGTGGGCTGCGGGATCGCGCCATCCTGCTGCTTGGTTACGCCGGGGGGCTGCGCCGCTCGGAGATCGTCAGCCTCGACGTGCACAAAGACGATACGCCGGATTCCGGCGGCTGGATCGAGATCTTCGAGAAAGGCGCCCTCCTGACCCTCAACGCCAAGACCGGTTGGCGTGGAGTCGAGATTGGCCGCGGCTCCAAGGATCAGACCTGCCCGGTTCATGCGTTGGAACAATGGCTGCACTTTGCGAAGATCGACTTCGGCCCTGTCTTCGTCGGCACCTCACGGGACGGCAAACGCGCATCCGAAACGCGCCTGAACGACAAACATGTCGCGCGGCTGATCAAGCGCACGGTTTTGGATGCCGGCATCCGATCAGAACTGCCCGAGAAAGAACGACTGGCGCTGTTCTCCGGCCACTCGCTGCGCGCCGGTCTCGCCAGCTCCGCCGAAGTCGACGAGCGCTACGTCCAGAAGCAGCTCGGACACGCATCTGCCGAGATGACCCGGCGCTACCAGCGCCGTCGCGACCGGTTCCGGGTGAACCTGACCAAGGCCGCCGGTCTCTGACCCCGCGCCCCATCATGCCGCCTGCCCACTGAGCCTACCGAAGAAGCTGCGCTCGAGATGCAGTTCCCCTGCCCCGGCCTTCTCGACCATGCCACGCAGATAGCCGCCCGGCGAGGACACTTCGCCTGCGCAATGCTTCTCGAAGACAAGCGCCAGCGCCGCTGTCGCCACCTGTTTGCCCAGCCGGTCCTGTGCCACGTTCCAGGCATGCTCGGACACCCCGATCATCGGCCTGAGTTGACCAGCAACCCGGTGCAGATCGCCCCAATCTTTCAGGAACCCGCCCATATTGCGGGCCCAGGACGCAAATTCGGGACAGGCCTGCATCACTGTGGGCAGATCCAGCGCTGCGCGCTTCTTGCGCACCTCGGCCACCCACTCTTCCAGCTCCCTATCAACCTGATCTTCGGGCTGAGCATTGGGCACCACGGCCGCGACTTCCTCATTTTCTGAGGAATTACGAGTTACAGGATTAAGTTGGTTTGTAATTAGTATATGAGGGTCAGAAATGACCTCCCTGGGGTTCATTTCTTGAGTCTTCTCAGAAACTTGTTCCCTGGTTTCAGGCGTGTTTTCCACAGGTTGAACGACCTCGGTTGCCTTGAGATAGGCTGCTTCGACGCGCTCTTGAAGCTCCTTGAACCAGGTGAGTAGCCGGGCAAGCTGCTCGGACGCTTCATGGCGACGCGGAAGCCGGTCCAGAAGCTCCTCGAAGAGCCCCGTGAACTGCGCCCAGGGCCCGCGCAGCGCGCTGCTGACGGCCGCCTCGATCCGCGCGCGGATCATGCGGCGTGCCACGGTGATCTGACGCTTCAGGCGTTGGCAGAGCTCGCGCTCGGCCTGCAAATCGGCATGAAGTTCCTCGAACTCATCGACACGGGCTGAAAGCGGCGACAGATCGAAGCCATAGGCCTCGACGATGCGCCCCTCGGCGTCCCTGCGGCCCCACCGTTTGCCGTTTGGGCTATCCTGGAAGGAGATCACACCGATCTCGGCCAGGCGCCGAGCATGGCGCTTGAGCGCCGAGAGCGAGAACCCGGTCTGCTCCATCAGATAGGCGTTTGACGCCCAGACGATCGGGCGCTGCCCCTCCTCCCAGTCTTGGGCCTGGGTGAAGGCCCCGAGCGTGTCGAGGAGCATCGTGTCTCCGGCCTTGAGGCCAATGTAGGCTCCTACCCGCTTCACAGCCACGAAGGCCCGCGTTTTGGGTACAGCTACCTGTTCACCGGCTTGGGCAAGCTGCTCTGCAATGCCAAGACCCGGTGTCGGCTTGCGCCAACCTGTATGTTTCATGCCTGTTTCTCACCTCCAGTTATGTGGAGGCAAAAGAAAGCCGTTCGCTCAGAAGCGTTCGTCGTTGACAGTGATTCGAGAGAGACTTATCTTCAAGGCGACCAAACCAATAAGATCAGCTCTCAGGCCCTCAGCTTGGGGGCTTTTCTTTTGCCTCTAGATCACATTCTTCCTTCTTGCTCGTTGCCTCAATGTATGGAGATGCACCGGTATTCAGGCTTTAGCCCGTCGGTGGAACCTCCTTATTCTTCGCCAAGAAGTCCGCGATCAGATCGCTCAACTCCTCAAGCTTCTCTTGGCTCAGCGGTACGCTTGCGGCTTTGATCGAGAGATTGCCGTTCGCTGACGTGAGCGAGAGATTACGACCCCCTACCTTGCGCTTGGCGGTGATTTTCTTAGCGGACTTTCTGACTTGCTTCTTCGGCTTGCCCTCAAGGCTGGCCAGTGCTTTTTGCAGATCCTGGAAGCTCATGTCGTAAGCGTTCTTGAACGCGTTCAAGATTTGATCTCGAGCCCCGAAAACTGCGCGAGCGCGCGACACGATACTCTCGTGGACACCGATACGTGCAGCAAACGCCACCGCGGTCGTCTTCTCACCAGATTCACGAAGCGTCTCGTACATCTCTCCGATAGCCAGTAGGCGCTCGAAAGCGCCAAGGTTTTCCCTTTCCTCGTTTTCCCGGAAACGAAGAAACAGCATCTCGAACTGCGCGTTCTCCGCGCCTCGCTTATCTGGGGGCGCCAAGATGGCTCTTAGCTTAAGCCCCAGGGTCTTCGCTGCAGCATGACGACGTCTGCCGGTCAGCATGATAAAGCGAGCATCCGCAACGTCAGTCGGGTTCAACGGGTCAGGCTTCCAATTCGGATCCTCTGGCCAAACAAGGATGGGCGTGTCTTGGCCGTTGATTTCGATGCTCTTAAGAAGCGTTTGAAAGGCCTCTTGTGCCAGCCAGTCATCACGACGATCTGAACCTAACGGGTCCTCCACTTGTTCCGGTGAAATCTGAAGCTCGTGACGGCCGTTCAGAATGTCTTCGACGAGCTGCGCACGACCCTGCTCGACCGCTGCCTGCGATTGGGCAAGTGCGCCGGCCTTCCAAGCACTACCCGCTCCCTTGAAAGCTGCAGTAGTAGAAGACGGTGCAGTGTCGACCTTTGCCTCGTCGTCATTGCCACTCGGCTCAGCTGATTGGTTCAAAGCTTTCGAAACCAGCGACCTCGGGATAGTTCGCTTCATGCTGCGGTCTCCCCGTCATCGTCATCATAGAAGGTGTCCATCCAAGCATTCGCATAACCACGTTCGAGGCCTGGCCACAGACGGCTGACGATTGCATCGTTCACCGCGTCTGCGTTCTCGATAAATCTGTTGATACCTTTTCGTTTGCCAGGCGTGTCAGGCTCATATTCGTAGACCGACTGATAAACGTCTGAAGCGTTCGAAATCGCGTCTGACCGAAGATAGAACACGGGCAAGATCTCCGTGGGGCAGTGCTCGAGAAGATTGCCGATGTGGTTGAGATCCTGACCGTTGGAACGCTGCACAATGGTTGGCAAAAGCATGTTGGCACCCGAGCCAATATCGATACGCTCATGTGCTAGGATGTGCTGCAGCATACCTAGCAGGCCGGTGACAAAGGTCGAAAGAGTTGCGATGTCGAACCCCTTCATGGTCTGAGGAATAACGAGGGATGAAGAGGCAATCACATTATTGAGCTGGAAAAGCGTCAGCGCCGGTTGATAATCAATGATGATGCAATCCAGCGTTTCGTTCAGCGCTTGCTCAAGTCGGACAGGATCGACCTTACCATCCGTAGCAAGTTCGTTGGGAGCTGTTGCCGGAGGGTGCGCTTCTTTCCAGCGATCAATCGCGTCCCGAAGGTAGCGGTAGAAACTCTTCCCTGCAGGAGCTTCGCGAACCAAGCGGGCGATCTGAATTTCGCCCTCAGAGGTCTCTCCGTGCGCGGGAACCAATCGAAGCCCCGGCCAAGAAGTCTTCAAAAAGAAGCTATCCAGCGTCTCCGCAGAGTGATCCGTGTACGGTGCCTCCTCGGACTGGAAGAGGCCCGCGAAGTCCACCATCGATGGCGTTTCTTCAGTAGGCATTTGAGACAACCCCTCACCGCCTACAAAGTAAAGTGTGATCGTGCTCTGCGGGTCCGCATCCATCACGCCAACGCGCATTCCGTAGTGTAGGCTCAGGTACTGTGCGAAATGTGCAGCGCTAAGGCTTTTGGCGGTGCCGCCCTTTTGGCTGGCAAATGAAATGACTGGAAGCGGATCGCCGGGCTTGCGCCACGCAAGATAGTCAAAAGGACGCTTTGCAGACGCCGCCATCAAAGCGCGCATATGCATCAGTTCATGAAGGTTGAAGACACGTTCGCGTCCAACGTATTCACCCTTTGGAAAGTCGTCGTTGCCATTCGCGAACTTGGTCAAATATTGGATGCTGACGTTCAAGAAGCGAGCGCACTGTCGCATCGACCATGTGCGCTTGATACGATGGCGCAGCGTCAACTCTTTGTTGACGGCAACCATTGTGCGCTCCAGACCTCGTGACAGGTCGGTCAAAAACTGTTCTAGACTTCCGCTCATATCGCTGCCCCGACTTCGGTTGATTCCGAGTTCGACTCGTTTCGCCACTCATAGTAGCACTATTATGGGCGCAATTGG